>JANWZE010000068.1 GCA_025054955.1 Blastocatellia bacterium
TGGCAATGGCATTGGCGACATCGTCTCGCTGTTCGACCATGTCGACCACAAACGCCTGACGAGCCGGCGTGTCAAACGCATTGATGATGCCCTGAAAAATACTCAGCACGATGATGTGCCAAACCGCGATCACGTGCATCAAGGCGAGAATGGCCAACATCAAGGACTGACTCATGGACAGCGTTTGAGTGATCACCAGGATTCGATGACGATCCCATCTATCCACCAGCACGCCAGCCAAAGGAGCTAAAAGAAAGGTCGGGATCTGACCGGCAAATCCGACCATGCCTAATAAGAGCGCCGAGTCCGTCAGCCGATAGACCAGCCAGCTCGTGGCCACGCGGGTCAACCACGTCCCAATCAGGGAGATGCTCTGCCCGCCAAAATAAAGACGGTAATTCCTATAACGCAAGGCACGAAAGAGGAACTCCAGCCGCTTGACCTCATCCTGCCGTTGCGCCTCAGGTTGCGACATATCATTTCCCATACGACTTTTTTCGTTGCACGACCCAATACAGCAAGAGGAGAAGAATGATCGAGCACGAACCGATGGCCAGCGGGCGGTGGACATTGGTCGAGACCCACACCCATTCTTCGCCTAAAAAGTAGCCGATGACGATGAACGTCGCCGACCAAATGAAACCTCCCGTATAAGCGAACGCGGCAAACACAGGCAGTCGGAGCTTAGTTGATCCAGCCACCAGGGCGATGACGTGTCGGGCACCCGGCAAAAAGTAACCAAACAGCAAGCCCCACTTCCCGACACGATCAAACCACTGGTGGACACGATTGAATTCAGCGGGCCTGAGGTGAACCAGGTGACCGTATTTCTCGACCAGGTAAAGGCCGACCGTGCGCCCTAACCCATAACTGACGGTGATGCCGCAGACGCTGCCCAGAAATGCCGCCGCCACGGTAGCAACAGGATGGAGGTCGCCTTTGTAGATCAGATAGCCAGCAAATGTGAGCACAGCTTCATCTGGAATGGGGATGCCGATGATGCCTAGCATGAGCAAAGAAAAGATCCCCATGTATCCATGCTGTGTCACCCCGTGAAGCACTATTTCCACGCCGAAGGGAGTTTAAAGCCGGTCGGGAACCCCCGTCAAGAAAGTCACCGGCCAGAGTCATGCCTCTTCATCAACCCGATGAGGTCCGTGCGGCGGGGTCCGTCCAGTTCCTGCTTCAGCAGACGCAGCCCAGCCACGACGATATCACGATGGTGAATATCCTCCGTTCCGGGCTGTTGGGACACAGAGAGCCAGAGCTGGTGAATCAGATTCAGGTCTTCTTCGCTCAATTGTGGCTCGTGCGCACCCAGCCGGAAGGCTTTCACTTGTCCGCTTAGTCCAACGACCTCTAGAACGATGGATTTCCGGTCGCTTCCGGGGATCTGCGCCCAGGCGATCTCCAGCCGCTGGCTCTGCTTCTCGGCAGACAGCGCGTGCGACTGTCCCAGGATGATCCGGGAAGCATTCAGCCTGAAGGCCGTCCAGGCGATGCCCGGAAAAACGCCGATTGAAGGCACTACCAGCAGACTCACGGGCCGGCCTAGCCGCTCCGCTACCGCCACGACCTTCGTAAAGAGTAATTGTTGCCATGTGCCGAAGATTTCGTCGTGGTAAAAACGCTCAGCCCCGGAAGACCCACGCATCACCTTGACCGAGACAACAACGACATCTTGCTTGGTGGTATCCGTTTGTTCAAGCGCATACTCCAGATGGCGAAGGTGAGCGCCATTGCGCACGGGTACGAGCACACTGCCCGGTCGCACGCCCACCGCTTCTGGCTCAGCCGTCTCCTGCTCGACCAGTTGAAACTGATCGAGTTCTGGTTCACGCCCGGCCCGCCGGCGCTGGGCGCGCCGCTCCGAGAAGGTGAAGAGAGCGAAGAAGACGCCGGTGAACGCCAGGCCGGAGATGGTGGCCACCTGCTTGGTCAGCAAATTCGTTCCTGCGATGGCGAAGAGCGCGACGGTAATCAAGCCGAGCCCGACCGGCAACTCCAGCCGGCCCACGCGAACATTGAACGGCACGCGGTAGGAGCGCTGGCCCGGCTCGGTAAAGCGCAGCACCAGTACAGCCAGCGCCTTGAAGGCAAAGCTCCAGATCACACCGAAGGCATACGCCTCGCCCAGCACGTAAACGCGTCCGCCACTGATGAGGATCGTGACGATCTGGAGCATCACCACCAGATCAATGATCCGGTAGGTCGTGCCGAATTTGTGGTGCGGAGCGCGGAACCAATCGCTCAATACGCCGTCTTCTGAGACGCGATTCAACACGCCGTTGGAGCCGACAATCGCGGTGTTGACGGCACCGGCCAATATCAGAAAACCGACGAAGACCACAAAACCTTGAAGCAGCAGTTTCATCCAGGCCGGGCCGACCACATACATCGCTAGCCCACCGATCAAGTTGTCGAAATATTCAGACCTCACCTGGTCAGGAATGAGCATCACGGCGAAGAAGGAAACCAGCGAGGTAAAAACCAGGCTGTAGATGAAAATCACCAGCCCCGCGCGGCGCAGATTCTTAATCTTGGGATGCTCGATCTCACGATTGACCTGAGCCAACGATTCTTCACCCGACATGGCCAGAATGGAGTGGCCGAATCCGATCAAGATGGCGATGGGAAGGATATTGGGGAGCCTTGTCCCGTTCAACCATCCCAGCGCCTCATCGCTGAAACGAATGGTTTGGTCGGTCGGCAGTGGCGGAAGCACCGCGCCGCGCACGGCGACGGTGATCACACACCAGGCGATCACCAACACGACCATTACCGTGGTGACCTGCATAATTCGCAACGCCCGCTCTGATGATTCGTGCATGCCTTTGATGTTTTGCCGCCAGAAGTAGAGCGTGATGGCCAACGCGAGGCCGACGGCGATCACCCGCATCTGACCGGAGGACAGGCCGCTCCCACGGAAATGCTGCAGTGTGTCGCTCATCAACCCAGCCAGATACTGTCCTGCCGAAACACCGGAGATCGGCCCGGTCAGGATGTAATCGAACATCAGCGCGGACACGGACAACTTTGCCAGCGGCCGCCCCATCGCCTCTTTCACCACGCGATAGACGCCGCCGCGCGTGAACATGGCGCACGATTCGACATACACCGCCCGCACCGCATAGGAGAACAACATGACGCTCAGAATGAACCACGGCGCCGACTTGCCGACCGCTTCTTCCGCGATACCGCCGACATAAAAGGCCGACGAGGCCAGGTCGCTCAGGACAATGGCGGCGGCCCGCCAGAATGATATGAATGAGAGCAGAACGGTCGTCGCGACCACCACTCGTGCTTTGTCGGTCCGTGCCATAGCCATCGTCGGAGGATCCATAAACCTCGTCAGCTTCCTTTCAGTCAATCACAACAGTAAAGTCCACGCCTTCCCAGCGATCAGCCTCGGGCCAGTAAAACGTAAAATAAACCGCGCTCCCACGCGGGAGCCTCTCCGTTGGTAAGTCAGCCACGTGCACGCCGAGTCCCGTATCCCGTGTCGCCGCGTCTTGCGGCGTCTTCCATCCATCAGTGCTCCAGTGAATCATGGCCGGCGCGAGCGCCTCCAAGCGTAGGATTCTGCCAGTCGGGATCGTCCGACACTTGTTATTGAACCGCCAGATCGCGTAAGGGGAACTCGTCTTCTCAACCTGATAGCGTTGTACGGGCTGGGGCGGCAGATCAAAGACGCGACCTTCGTTGAGGGAGCGGCGCAGCTTAATGTATTCGGCGTGAGCCCAGACGAGCGGCATCGCCGAGCCGGACGGTCGGCCAAAGAAAAGCTCTCGCTCCGGAATGTCAGGCGCGTCCCAGACTTGCTCTGGAATCATTCCCCCTTCATTGGCGAATGCTTCCAGGGTGTGGAGTAATCTCTCCGCCACCTCCGGCCGGCCTGCTGCCAACTCGTAGTGCGCTCGCTCGCCGGTCAGCAAGGGCCAAACCCGCCCCCTCCCTGTGCCGTCGAAGGGCGCACCGTCTTCCCGTTCGCCATAGCCGTCGTCGTTATAGCGGTGCCAGGCCGGACCCGAAGGCGTCTCTACTTTGAGTAACGCATCAATCACTTTCACCGTATTGACAACGCGCGGGTCATCCGGGGCCCGCAGGCCAAAACGCACCAAGGCCAGAGCGTCGGGACTGATCAGGTGAGCCGCGGGCTCCCTACTCTGGCCAGGGGGCCGGTTCTTGATGGCGACGAAACCTTGCGCGGGCGAAGCGGCATCGGCGACCTCCGGTGGAGCGATTCGCACGTAGTACCCTTCAACGCCCACTTCACGAGCCAAGTCCGTATCGGTCACGTACACCCATTGCTCAATGTGCGCATTCCAAGCATCGGCCGCCTCCCGCAGATAAGCTGCCACCGCTGGTTCTCTGTTCACGTCGGCCAGATCCGCGGCAGCCAGCAGGGCCGCAATCTCAACCGCCAACGTGAACGGCGAGTAGCCAGGGTCTTCCTCCCACCGGTCCTGTTGAGTCACCGGGCCATTGCGAACCAGAAAGCCGGCCGCCCGCCGCGTCATGGGCCAGAAACGATTCAAGTCCTCCTCGGCCAACACACGCTGCCGCCGTGCCAGATCCACAAGCAAAATGGGGAAGGCCGTTTCATCCATTTGTATCCCACGCCAAAAGGATGTTCCATCTAGCCACATGTTCTGCGGCCAGTGACCATCGGCTTCCTGCGTGACCTGGAGATAGGCCAGTACCCGGCGGACGTCTTCTTTTGCCCCGGCGGCCAACAGCCCTCCGGCCGCTTCGACCAAGTCACGAGGCCAGACCAGATGATAGCCACCCAGGTCATCATCCCCTCGCGCAAAACCCCAGGGGATGGAGAGACTGGCAATGAGGCCGCCGGGGAAGCGTTTGGCTTCGTGCGTGCGCAGAACCGCCGTGCTGACGCGGTACAAGTTCCGCTCAGGCGGTTGAACTTTATCTAGGGGAAGCAGAGACCGTTGCCACTCTTGCCACATCTCTACGTAATCGGCCATCGCCGCGTCAAAGCCGTCCAGAAGACTGGCCACGGCGCGATGCCCAGCTTCAGCCGGGTTGCGACCAAAACCCAAAGCCAGCACAAACGTGTTGTCGGAGGTGTGCCAATCAATCTCTCCCGTCAGAGCCACGTTGCCGTTCTCGGCTCGGAAGTAGACCCAGGTCATCTGCTTGTGCTGTGCCAGATCTTGCCAGCCATCGGAAAATCCGACGTAGCCGACGGAACGCTTCACCCAGGGCACGGAACAGGCCAGCGCCAGCGCGTTGCCGTCTCGTTCAGCCAAGAGCATCGGGATGCCTTTATAATCGCCGACCCAGGCGGTGTTGCCGCTGCCTCGATTGCCCAGATGTGGAGCCAGGAGAACATAGAGGTGATAATCCTCCGGCGCTCCTTGCAAGGGCACAAAGCGAGTCCGTTGCAGCACTACATCACGTCGGGGATCAGTTAGGATCTCCTTCTCGATGCGATATCGCCCGTGCTGGCAGGTGTTGATGAGCCGGTAGGCAGGTACACCGTCCATCACATAACTCACCTCACAGCGGGTGTGCCGTTTTTCCTCGGAGAAGAATGCCTTCCCATCGGTGACGATCAGACCCATGTCTCGGGTACTGGCTTGATCCACGCGAGGGTAGTAGATCTCGTTCACGATGCTGTGACTGAGCGTGAACCAGACGCGGCTGGTGGGGCTCAGAGCGGTACCCACGCCAGTTTTGGCGCTCGAAGTCCAGCGCGGCGGAATCCCCGGCCAGCCCGGCGCGAATGATTGGCGCTCTTCCATCATCGTTCCTCCTGAATGTGACCAGCCGCTCCCCACTCGATGACAGCCTTGATTTCATTGGGCGGATGTTGACCCAAAGCCGCTGCAAAGTCGGTGTAGGGATAGTGATGAGTGATAAGCTTCGTCACATGATCACCCCAGCGGTGTTGGGCGTCCTCCAGGTCGTCTACGGCCATCTGAAAGTGGTCACGGGCGGCGTTGACGCTGCCTACCATGACCTGATTGTTTAGCACCAACTGACGGATCAATTCGGCGCCGGGGATTTCCAGCGGTCGGTCGCCGCCGGGGATGCCCGTGAGCACATAGACTCCATTGCGGGCCAGGGCGTCCAGCAGATTAAACGCTAAGCCGGGGATGCCCGTGGCCTCAAAGATCAACTCCATCGGTCCGAGTTCATCGCCCACCTTGTCCGGTGGTATCTGACGACCATCAACATAGTGCCCTCCGATATGAACCAGCCACTGCGGACGGGCGCTGGTGTCATCTACAATGTCCAGGCCGTAAACTTCCGCCCCACGCAGCCGCAGCGCCATGGCCGCCAACAGGCCAATAGGTCCCAAGCCGGCAATCAGGCAACGACGACCGAAAAGCCAATTGGGCGTGGCTGGCGCATCCGGGAGCCGGACGAGCTGCAGGCGCACAGCCTCCTCAATCGCCTTTTCCGCAACGGACAGCGGTTCCGTGAGCACCCCAAGCGATTCCAACTCGGTCGGCACGCGCACCACGTATGCTTCTTTGTCTACGACATACTCTGCCTGATAACCATCCAGCCCCCAGATGCCCCGCTCGTGATACCCGCCGGTGCGGCACATGTCGGAGCGATGCATGGCACAGGGCAGACACTGGCCACATCCCCGACGCACGGTGAAGATCGCATAGTCACCCGGCTTCACTCGCGCGACCTCTTGGCCCACTTCTACCACTTGCCCGAGCATTTCGTGACCGATGATTAGCCCCTCTTGACCTTCGGGAGCACGGGCGCGGCCACCGGCGGCTTCCTCCCGGTCGGTGCCACAGATGCCCACGCACCGTACCTGCACCTTGACCTCATCTGGCACCGTGATGGATGGCTCCGCACGATCTTCAAGCCGAAGCGTCGTTGTTCCCGGAACGATGGTGATGGCTTTCATACCGATCAAACTCCATTTGTATATACCGGCTCTATCGGGCCAGGCATTGGCGATGAGTCGAGCGTGCCCTTGCCGACCTGGACCAGCTGTTGATCAATGAGCATCTGGTGAATCTGCAAGAACGCCTGATCTTGTGCTGCCAGATGATCCAGGATGGCACGGATTTCTTCCTCGGCCTTCTGGTTGATCACATATCCGTGGTGCGCCTCCAACCGGTCCCGTTCCGCCTGCCGGCTCTGGCTCATCATGATGATACCGGCTGTAGAGATGGCCAGCAGTGAAAGAGCTAGGTTGGTATTGTATTTCGTTCTTGGTTCTTGCCATACTTAACGCCGCGTAAACTATCGGCGTTGTCACGAGCGAAAAAAGTAATGCGACTGCCAGACCGGAGATGACGGCGATGGCGAGCGGCTGCAGAAGTTCCGCACCTGCGCCAATGCCTAAAGCAAGCGGTAACATTCCGAGAATTGCAGCTAAACTTGTCATCAGGACAGGGCGAATTCTTCTCTTTCCCGAAAACACAAGTGCGTCTTGCAAATTATCGCCTTCTGCCAAGTGCTCTTGGACCGCGTCAAGCATCAGAATTCCGTTTTTGGCGACAATGCCGATGACCATAATCATTCCCATCAAGGAAACGACATTGAGAGTTGATTTCGTGAGGAACAACCCGAACAGCACACCGCCCAGAGCCAAAACCGCACCCGAAACTATCGCAATCGGATGTGCGAATGAACGAAATTCAAACAAGAGAACGAGAAAAACCAACGCGACAGCCAGCAGGAGTGCAACCGCCAATTCGCGGAAACTCCTTTGCTGCTCCTGATAAAGTCCGCCGTATTCGAGTGTCATTCCGGGTGGGAGTTTCACGTCTTTGGCTAGTTGAGTTTTGACTTTGGCGATTGTCGTCCCCAAATCAGCGCCCGTGATTCGAGCTGTAACGGCAACCGACTGGCGCAAGCCGTCGCGTTCAATTTCGGTTTGTCCTGGGTCGTATCGGAGTTCTGCTACTTGGTCAAGGCGGAACATTTGACCAGTTGCAGAACGAATTTGCAAGGATTTTAGCGCATCAAGTGATCGTCTGATATATTGCGGCAAAGTTACGCGGACGGCTATCAGTTTGCCATTTTCTAAGATTGCCGAGGATGCATCTCCGGTCATTGCCGTCGTGACCATGTTGGCAATGTCATTTGCCGTTACGCCGAAACGCCCCGCCGCCTGGGGTATTACTCTGAAGATAACCGCCGCGCCGCTGACGACCACGCCGCTGTTGGTGTCTACTACGCCGGGAACTCTTTTGATTGATTCTTCGATTTGGGCGGCGGTTCGGTATAAAACTTTTTGGTCATCGCTGAAAATGCGGATTTCTACCGGCGCAGGCGAACTTGTCAAGTCGCCAATTAAATCCGATAGAATACCGGCAAACTTAACGCGAAGAGCCGGTTCAGATGAGTCTATTTTCTGCCTTAATTCGTTAATTACTTCTTCAGTTGAACGCTCACGATTGGGTTTTAATTTGACAAGGAAATCGCCGGTGTTCGGTTCCGATATAGCCAGACCGAGCCGCAAGCCGGTGCGCCGTGAAAAGCTCTCAACTTCCGGAGTTTCGTTCAGCATTTGCTCAACATGCCGCAACATTCGGTCGGTTTCTTCAAGGGATGTTCCCGGCGGGGCAATGTAATCAAGCACGAACGCCCCTTCATCAAAAGCCGGTAAAAATTCCGAGCCCAGATTTTGATAAAGAAGATAAGAACTCGATAAAATCAAAGCCGAAAGAACCAAAACGACAAAACGATTTTTGAGAGAAAACCGCAAAACCGATTCGTATCGCGCCATGATAAACCTCATGATAAAGCCGCTTTCGGCTTCTTCGTCGCGTTCATCGGCTTTGAGTTCGCTCTCGGAAACTTTCGGTTTTCTCTTCCGCGTCCCCACGGAAGGAATGAGTGTTTGCGCCAGAACCGGCGTGAAAGTCAGCGCGAGCACAAGCGAAGTCAGAAGAGCGACCGTCATCGTCAAAGCGAGCGAGCGGAAAAATACGCCTGTTATGCCTGACAATAGCGCGAGCGGCAAGAAAACCACGACCGGGGTAACAGTTGATCCGATTATTGGAACGGTAATCTCCGAAATTGCTTTCTGCACGGCTTCGACCCGCATTTGCCCCCGTGAAAGATGCGAGTAGATGTTTTCAACAACTACGATTGCATCGTCAATAACTAGTCCGATTGCCGCAGCCACACCGCCCAAAGTCATCAGATCAAATGACAACCCAACGAGATACATCGCTAGGAACGTCGCTAAGACCGTGACCGGAATCACCAAAATTGCAACAAAAGTTGTTTCCCAATTTTTGAGGAAAGCATAAAGAATGACAACCGAAAGAAACAATCCCAAGAGAATCGCATCTCTGACCGAATTCATCGAATCACGCACCAGAAGCGATTGGTCATAAAACGGCGCAACTTTGACATCCGTCGGCAGCGTTTTCCGAATTGAATCCAGTTCCGCTTTGATTTCGTCCATGACGGTAACGGTATTTGCATCCGGTTGACGCAAAATATTAAGCAGAACGGCGCGTTTTCCGTCCGCCGTAACAATGGTGTAGTTCGGCTCTACACCCGATTTTACTTCAGCAATGTCCGCAACTGTGACCGGCACGCCGTTGACTGTGCCAACGACAATCGAATTCAAATCATCCGGCTTTGCTGCTTGTCCGCTGACAAGTGCGAGCTCAAGCTTATGATCACTTTCAAGAAGTCCGGGGGAAGCAAGCAGGTTGGAACTTTTAACTGCTTCCGCAACCTGTTGGAGCGTCAGTTGACGGGCGGTTAATTTTTTCTCATCGATGACGATGTGAAATTCGCGGACCTCACCGCCCACCACTCTTACATCTGCAACGCCCGGTAGGCGCGCAAGGCGTGGCTTGACGGTATAGGCCGCCAAATCGCGCAAAGTTGCTGCATCGCGCTTATCGGAAGTCAGGCTATATCCGGCAACAGGAAAGACGGCAAATGTGAGCCGGTCAACCCGCCTGATTTGTGCTGTCGGCGGCAAACTGACTCGCGACAGCTGTGCCTGCACAAGTTGAAGCGTCTGCACGATGTCAACCTTCCAGTCGAAAAAGAGGTTGATGTCGCATGACCCCCGCGAAGTTGTTGATTTGATTCTTTGAATACCGGGAATACCGTTCATTGCTTCTTCAATTGGGCGCGTCACGGTCACGAGCATTTGTTCAGCGGGAACTACGCCGTTATCAACGATAATCACGATTCGAGGAAAATCCGTTTGCGGAAAAAGGGCGGATGGCAACTGCAAAGCGGAATACAATCCCGTCGCGCACAGTAAAATAACAAGCGCGATAACAGCGCGTCTTTGCCCGGAAATTGAATCCGCTAAGTTCATTTTGCTTCTCCCGGCTGTTTCGGATTATTGGCTATGATTTCAACCCGCGTACCATCAGGCAATGAATAATTGCCTTCGATGATGACCGTTTCTCCGCCCGATAAACCAGAAACGATCTGAGTCAATTCATTCGTCCGGATTCCGATTTCAACTTTCCTTTCGCGGGCAATGCTGAATTGATCCACAATCATCACAACGCCCGTTTTTTCATTCGCGTCGTCAAGAACAACTGCGGAATTGGGCACGACAACCGCGTCGGTTTGCGTGTTTACGCTGATAACGACGTTTGCCGCACCGCCGATTCGCAACCTTCCCGCGCGGTTGTCCAACTTTACCCAAACTTCTGTTGTCCGATTATTCGGGTCGGTTGAGCGAGAAATCAGCGATACCTTGCCGCTCATCCGCTCGCCTGGCAGATCGTTTGGATATATTGCCACTGCATCGCCTTCTTTCAGATCCGAAATGACCGTATCGGAAAAGTTCGCTTTAACGATGACTTCGCTCGCGTCGGCAATAGTCAGGATTTTTCCTCCAGCAGTCGCGTATTCCCCGTCAAATTGCGTTTGCTCAACCACGAAACCGGAAATCGGAGCGCGAATTTCAGCCAGATTCATTTGCGTTTGTAGACTTCTAATACGCTGTTCGGCTTGTGCAACTCGTGCTTGCGCCATTTGCAAGTCGAGGGGATTGATAGCTTTTGTTCGGAGATCTTTCAACTCTTCTAAATACTTAAGATTGTCCTCGGCTTGTGTTAAGGCAAGTTGAGCAGCTTCCAGATCCTTGAGTGCAAGACCACCTTTTTCATATAGGAATTTGCGTCTTTCGTAAAGATTGCGGGCATTATCAACGGCGGCACGGGCATCGCGCAAATCTTTTTTCGTTTGAATATCGGCCTGCGGAATTGTTGACCGTAGGAGAGCCTGGACATTCAATTTTGCTTCTATGAGTGCGGTCTCGGCCTCGCGTTTCTGTGCTTCCAGATCACTTGTGTTAATGGTGGCTAAGAGCTCTCCCTTTTTAACGAATATGTCTTTCAAAATCCGCAGACCTTTTAATTGACCGCTCAAGTTTGAACTCACTACTGCCTGCCGCGCAGGAAAAATCGTTCCGATCGCGGAAACTTCGGATGAGATTGTTCGTTTTTCAGCCTGTGCAATGCGGACGCTGACGACCAACTCGTTTTCGTTTTTCCCCGCAGGATCCGATGAAGGCGATGGTGAGAAAAAATACAGCCAGCCCAAAACTCCAGCAAACAGAAAAAGAATCAGAGCTAAAACGACCGTTGAACGGCGTCCTGCCCTTAGTTTTTCTTGCTTGCTATCACTCGTGCCGGTTTCTTCTAATAAATTTTCCGGCACAATCTCTTCCACATTTTCCGTCGCCGGCTCTTCCACGTCGTTCACAGCTTCCTCGAGATTCTCATTTCATTTCTTAGAGTTTCGCGTCAGGTTTATTGTCCAGTCGCAAAGCGCAGTTGTGCGACGGCAATGCGATAATCGTAAATTGCTCGGAGAAGCGCATTGCGCTGAACGATAACTTGAGTCTGCGCGTCAGTTACTTCGATAATTTGTGTTTCGCCCGCCCGATACCGCAAGATTGCTACTTCCAGAATTTTTTGAGCCTTGCTTAAATTTTCCTCCAGAGACCGAATCCGAAAAGCCGCCGACTTTGCCTGTGTCATATTCGAGTTAAATTGAGCGATAAATTGCCGCTCAGCGAAAATACGCGAAGTCTCGGAAATCTGCGCTCTAAATTGGGCCTGTTTTTGACGGCTTTTGCTTGCGCCCCAATCAAAAAGGGGAATTGAAATGCCGACTGTCGCTCTGACTCCAGTTGAATTTCCTATTCTTCCCGAACGCAAGGAATCGGAAATAAAACCGATGTCAATTGAACAAATCAGTCGCGGCATAAGTTCGGCTTTAGCGATTTTTGCATCTTCTTGTGCAGCTTTAGTTTCAGCGTGAAGCTGCTGCAATTCGGGACGATTCATAACTGCCTCAAGCGAAAATCGTTCAAGTTCGTTCCTGTCTGGTATCAATAATTCCAGGTCCGAAACAGCGATTTCCTGCGAAGCGTCAAGCCCCAGCAGTGCAAGTAAATAATCAGCAGCAATGCGTTCATTGACACGCGCTTGTTCAAGCTCATCTCGGCGGTTATCCGTTTGAATTTGCGCCCGCAGTAAGTCAACCGGCGCAATTTCGCCGCCCTCGACAAGCAGTTTTGTCAGTTTTTCAAATTCTTCGGCCGATTGCAGACTCGCCTCCGCCGACTTCCTCTTTGCTGTTGCCAAAGACAAATTCAAGTAAGCTTCATCAGTTGCGTTGATTAAGTTGCGACGTGTGATTTCTGTTCCGGCTTTGGCGGCTTGCAGTAAAAATTGAGCGCGGCGGCGGTTTGCTCGCAATCTTCCCGAAATGTCAAGCTCGCCAGAAACCGCCACTAATCCCTGGTACTCGGTTATCGCGTTTGCACCTAGAAAGGATGGCGGACGAAGTGTTCCAACTGGAATTGGGCCCACAGTTGGCGAGTTGTAAATAAGCGTCGGATTAGCGGAAACTCTAGGCAAAAAGGCTTTGTTGGATTGAAAAACATCTTGCGCCACGATTTGTTCGTTGAGCTGCGATTGCTTAAAAGTTGAAGCTTGCATCAGAGCAAGTCTGACAGCTTCATCACGCGAAATAAATCGCGGCTGATTTTGCAGTCCCGGTTGAGTTGTTTGCCCTACAGTCAGATTCACTGTGCCGACCATAATCAATTCGGCAAGTAACACCACCATTTTAGCTTTCATCCGATTCCACTGTAACTGGCCCGTGCGTGGTTCGACGCTCAACAACAGGTAGACCCCCTCAAAGACAAACTTGGCCTTCTGCGCCGCTTTGACGCCGCGCGACGCCCAGGCCCGCCGCTCTTGTAATCCCAGTCGTATCTCAGCGACCTCCGTCACTCGCTCCCCCCGCTTGACACCCGCCTGCTTCAACGCCCGGCCCAGACTCTTTTTTCCAGGCCGCCTGACGCTCGTGATCCGCCTTGTCTGACTGCCGACGCGACACCTTCTTGGTATTTATGCTTCTCTGTCCATGCGACCAGAGGAGTCATCAGTCAAGCGCCCATTCAGTGTGAAACATGCCTTGAGCGTCCACCCGTTCGTAAGTGTGAGTGCCAAAGTAATCGCGTTGGGCCTGAATCAAGTTGGCTGGCAGCCAAGCGCTCCGGTAACCATCGTAGTAGGCCAGTGCCGACATCAATCCGGGCACCGGAATGCCCAAGTCCACAGCCATACGCACAACGACCCGAAGGTCTTGCTCCCGCGTCACGAGCCTTTGAGCCAATACAGCATCGGTCAGCGGGTTGAGCAAATTCGGTTGGACGATGTAGGCTCCGCGGATGCCTTCGAGCAGTGCCGTCCGGATGGTGCAACCACCGCGCCAGATTCGGGCCACATCCTCTAAATTCAGTTCGTAGCCATAGGCATGTGAGGCCACACGAAGCAGGCTCATGCCCTGCGCATAGGTGAGGATCATCCCAACATGGAGCGCCTGGCGCAGGTGATGAATGAAACGCTCTCGCTCGCCCCGGAAAGCCAGTGAAGGCCCAGAGAGGATCTGGCTGGCGGCAATCCGCTCGTTTTTGTAGATGGACAGGTCGCGCATTACCACCGCCGCGTCCATGGTTGGCACTGGGACTCGCAGGTTCATCGCCTCCTGCGAGGCCCACTGCTCCGTCCCGTTTTGCCTGGCCGCGTCCAGAATCACGTCTATCAGCCACCGGCCCGTTTTCTCGTCCTCACGGCGGAAGATGTGGGCCGTGATCTCGATCAGATAAGAATTCAGTTCCTCCCGATTCCATTGCTCGTAGACAGCGCGCAACTGGCTATTGGTAAGACCCAGTCCACGCTTCATTAAGTCGTACGTCTCGGCAATGAGCTGCATGAACGCGGACTCGATACCATCGTGGACCATCTTGACGTAGTGACCCGCCGAGCCAGGTCCCAAGTAAGCGACGCATGGCTCGGTGTCCACTTTTGTCGCGATGGCCTCAAAGATAGGCTGCACCCGTTCGTAGCCCTTGGCGGAGCCGCCGGGCATCAGGCTGGGGCCATAACGTGCGCCGTGCTCACCGCCGGCGATGCCGACGCCCAGGAAGTGGATACCCTTTTCCGCCAGCATCACCGCTCGCCGATTGGTGTCTTTGAAGTGCGATGGGCTGCCGTCAATAATCAGGTCGCCCGGCTCCAGATGAGGTATCACTTTTTGGATAACTGCATCAACCAGCGGACCAGCCTGTACCAGGATCATCACCGCTCGAGGCGTGCGTAGTCGGTCAACCAGTTCTTCCAGGTTCTCCGCGCCCTGAATATTCCGACCTTCAGCCACCTCTCGCAAGACCTCGACGTGGCGCCAATCTTTTTCATAACCGACCACTGAATAGCCATGATCGGCTATGTTCAGCGCCAGGTGGCGACCCATCGTCCCCAGACCTATCAGGCCGATGTCATGTCTTCTTTGACTCATGCCATTCCTCCTGTTCAAGCGTTTTTCGACGGCCGCCCGATCACTGTCGGAAAAGAGGGCTTCAATCTATTCCAGTCAGAGCGATAAGCCATCAGACCGTCTTCTTCTGATCCGCTCGGATTGGTTGACCCACGCTACGACTGCTTCTTTTCGCCCTCCCGGATGTTCTTGACGAAGCGATTCACCAGATTCTCGACGGCTTTGTTAATCGTCTTTTCCGACTTATTGAAATCAACTGTCTCGGTGTCGTAACCTCGCCAGATCAGCAGATTCGATTGCGGATCAATGATGTCCAGGACCATGGTTGACTCCGTGTAGGGGATATTCCAGACATCGAACTCGCCGCCCCAGGGGCCCCAGCCCCACCAGCCACCCCAGCGCCCCCACCGGTGCCAGCCCCACCCAATCGGAAAGCCATAGTTGATGTATCGCGTGTCGTACTTTTCCTTGGTGCCCATATAATAAGCTACCAGAAAGCTGGGCTCCCGGTTCGTCACCCGCTCAAATCCATTTTCGGCGAGCTGCTGCTCGATAGCCGTGCGGATGCGCTCATTCCATAAAGTATTGGTCCCCACCGGATCCTTCGGCATCCGAGTCTGGACTTTGAAATCCCAGGTCTTCAACCTGGCAAAATCGAAGCTCCGGTCATAGTCCGACTTAGTCTCGGCCAGCACGATCCGACTGAGCGGCAGCAGAACCAATACGGCCAGGATCACACCGGCTCTTAGGTTTTTACTCGACTTGTTTCCTGAGTTCATATCTCCTCCATTCAATCTTTCTTTTCTGAGACGACGGTTGAAGCGAACCATCATCGGGGTTCACGCAAGTGGAGTCCGCCGTGGCGGACTGCTTCACCACTCGTTTTCCGACTTGTTTACACTACATCATCCTCCAGATAAGCTCGTAACATCCAAGCCATTTTTTCGTGCCGCTTCATCAGCTCGATCAAGAAATCGTTGGTACCCATATCATGATACTGATCAGCACACCTCTGCAGATCATCCCGCAAACGGCGAATCACGCTTTCATGATCAATGAGAAGGTTTTCTATCATGCCACGAGCGGCAGGATAGTAACCCGGACGCTCTTTGAGCCTGGCGTGTTGTAAGAACTCCGTCAGTGTGCCTATGGCTCGTCCGCCTAGAGAACGCGCTCGCTCTGCGACCTGATCCACAATGTCATCCAGCTCGGTATATTGCGCTTCAAAGAATTTGTGCAGGTCATTGAACTGCGCTCCGAGCACATTCCAGTGGTAGTTTCTTGTTTTCGTATAGAGCAGATATTCATCTGCCAACAGCGTGTTGAGGATATGCGCAACACCGTCGCGTTGTTCATCTGAAAGTCCGATGTCAGGTTTCATAGAAGTTGCTCCTTTCAGTTCATTACTCCTTTTGCCGGCTTCCGGCTCGATTATTCCTTCGCGCCCGCTTGCTGAAGCACTTGAGCGATGTCAACGAAGTTTTCGCTATTGGCCAGCGTCAAAGCTGTCTTGCCATCATTGCGCTTCGCATTCACATCGGCGCCAGCCTCCACCAGCGCTTTCACTGTGTCGAGGTGTCCTGCCAACGTTGCCTCCATCAAAGCGGTGACCCCATTTACATCTTTGGCATTCACATCGGCGCCAGCCTTCACCAACATTTTCACGACATCGGTGTTGCCCCTGTAGGCAGCGGCACTGAGCGGCGTCCCGCCATCGTTGTCTTTGGCATTGACCTGGGCGCCGTGCGCCAGCAGCACTTTCACAACATCCGTCTGACGATTCAACGCCGCTTTCAATAACGCCGTCTCGCCTTCATCATCCTTGGCATTCACATCGGCGCCATGTTGCAGCAGCGCCTTCACAATCTCGGTGTGACCGTACTCTGCCGCCAGCATCAAGGCGGTCCGACCAGCCCGGTCCCGCGCATCCACATTCGCGCCCTTGGCTAACAGTTCATTCACTGTTTGGGTGTGTTTGTACTTGGCCGCTCGAATCAAGGCTCGACCCTCGATTCGGCTGCACCCGAAGAGCGGAATCAATAGGCTGAGCATCAGAACAATGACTCGTGGTTGTCTCATCAGTCGCCTCCTGTTTGTTCATTTTTCCAAAGCCCTAGAACGATCGCTTGTGCAATCACTGTGCCGATTCCTGTCTCGCCCTCGTCTCCTCAAAAACGTTCTGAAAATGCAAGGGGGTAGAAGCCGGTCACCGATCTGATTTTTACTCATCCCGAGCGAGGCAGAATTGCATCGCTCATCAAATCTGCCACAAAGTGCCTGGCTCCTCGTCACTCTGGCGGTGCCGCCCTTTCTGGCTGCATGAGCCGTTTTCCTACCAACAGGCTTCTCATGCGTAGTCGCGCTTTGTGCAGTTGCGATTTCGATGTGCCTGCACGAATCCCCAGCATCCGAGCGATCTCTTCATGCTCATAGCCTTCGACATCGTGAAGCACCAGCACGCTGCGATACCCGTTCGGCAGTTGCCTGAGCGCGCGCTCCAGGGCCATGCGATCAATCAGGGTTGCTTCACTCTGACGTCTGGATCGGCTCTCCTCGGCCAGGCTGTGGACAGAGCCCTCTCCGATTGGCTCTTGCATCGGCTTCCGCTTCTTGCGCCGCAGGTGCATCAAGACCGTATTGACGGTCAGGCGATAAAGCCAGGTGGACAGAGCGGCCTCCCCCTGAAACGTACCGATCTTGCGATGAAGCTGCACAAAAACGTCCTGCATGACATCTTCTGCCTCGGCCGAGTTTCCCAGCAGGCGAAGGCACAGCGAATAGACTTTTCGGACGTGCGCTCGATAAATCTGTTCGAACGCCACTTCGTTGCCTGCCGCTGAGGCTCGAGCTAGTTCAATGTCGCTCGTAGGAATCGTTTCTGTGCTCACCATAGCTACCCTCACGTCTCCATCGTTTGCAACTTGGCCGTCAATTATGGCGGCTATCACTCAGACGAATTGCTATCCTCACATCTCTACCTCTGCTTTGCGACGGGGCGGGGACTTGCAAGCAGGGACCCCCTTGGCGTCGTCCGCTCGTGGCTCTGGCTCATGATTCGATTCACCTCGTTGAGAAATTCGCTAGGATCGCTCGACTTCAATACGTAGCTATCCGCCAGCCACGACGTGTAATCATCCTGGAACGAAAGGTAGGCCGTCAGGAGAATGACAGGCAAACCGGGATGATCATGCACGATGTGTTGAAGCAAATTGAGCCCGTTTTCAGCGCGAAGCTTAATATCCAGGACGATGAGATCGAACGGTTCGTGGTTGATTAACCGCATCGCCTCGTGGCCTGAGATGGCTTCGAGTACATCATGGCCTTGGTCGGCCAGAACACCCGAATAAAATAACCGCATACTCGGCTCGTCGTCTACTAACAAAACTCTCGCCATCGTGCTTCCTCCTCCTTTTTGGAAGGCTCGTGTTCGTTGGCCTACCAGGATAACAGTGGTGGAAAGCATAAGAACGGCTCAGACGCTCGTCCGTATCCTTTTTCATATCCTCTATAAGACGGCCCTCAGCGCATTGTTGAATCTGCTGGCGACCATTTCCCAATCAATGGCTTGGAAGAATGCTTCGATGTAGTCAACCCGCTTCAATCCATAGTCCGTCATGTACGCGTGCTCAAAGACATCCATAATGAGCAGCGGAATACCGCCCGCCAGATGTCCCAGATCGTGTTCATTGATCCAGGCATTGAACGTGCGGTGAGCCAGTGGGTCAAGATAAAGAACTACCCAGCCAATGCCTCTAATCGTACCGGTGGCTTTGAAATCTTTCTCCCAATTTCCATACGAGCCAAAGTCGTCCAGGAGCTGTTTGAAAAAAGCCGAGCCTTTGTCCAGCGGCTTTCCGCCGTTGGCCATGTTGCTGAAATAGTATTCGTGCAATCGCATGCCGTTGAACTCCCAGCCAAAGCGGCGCTTCAACGTGGCGTATTCAGGTGCTTCCACGCGCGCGTCGCGAACCACGTGAGCCAGCGCCTGTGCGAACTTGTTTGTGGTCGCTACATAACCTTGATAGAGCGCAAAGTGGTTCATCAAGAGCTGATCGCTGAATCCTGGTGTTCCGAGTAGGTGATCAAAATTCTTTGCTTTGTACTTCATGCCGTCTCTTTTGTGGTTTCGTTCGTGTCCTGAACCGGCTTGTCCGGCTCATCGCGTTTGTTGTCTTCCTGGTGGAGTCCTCGCTTGAACTCCGTGATTGCGCGGCCAAGCGAGCCGCCGATTTCCGGCAGCCGCCGTGCGCCGAACAACAGAAGGACAATGACCAGGATGATCAACAGTTCCGGGAATCCGATGGTTTCAAACACAGGCTATCCTCCACCAGACGGCGAGCAGCAAACGGGAGGGTCCAACGCCCCTCCCATTTGCTCGCCATCAGTGATCAACCAGAGAAGGACGCGAATGAGGGCGAGATGGAGCGACGGGAAGCTGACCCTCCATCCCGTTCCTTCTGCCCCCATGACCCCATCTGCTGAACCTTCTTGGTTGCGTACTGACGGCTGAACATGAAACGATCATAGTTCGGCTCATTGCGACTCGATGACGACGTAGAACGATTGTCCGCTCCGATTCACGAGCAGCAGCACAGGGCCATTTCCCGCCTGATCAACGGCGCGCTCGAACTCACGGACGGTGGTGACAGGTTGACGATTCACCTCTTGAATCACATCGCCGCGTTGTAAGCCGGCGTCGGCTGCCGTGCTCCCGGGTTCCACGTCAACGATCACGACGCCGCGCGTGGAGATCGGCAGGCCCAACTGCCGGGCCACTTGCGGCGTGAGATCATCAACGCTCACACTGTCGAGGGCGCTCGCCTGCTCGTTGCTCTGATTGCCGCGAGACTCCGGGCTCGGCAGCTCACCCAGGGTGACCGACACGTCGCGTTCCTGACCGTTGCGGAAGACTTTCAGGCGCACGGTGGTCCCCGGCGCTGCCTGAGCGATCTTCAGTTGGAGCTCACGACTTTCATGGATGGGCTGGCCGTTAAGTTCAAGGATAATGTCGCCTTTGGCCAAACCACTGTGTGCCGCCGGGCTGTCGGGCCGGACATCGGCTACCAGCGCCCCGCGCGCCTGGCTGAGCCCGAAGGCTTTGGCAATAGCCGACGTCACGGGCTGGATAGTCACACCTAAATAACCACGGACCACTTTTCCGTGCCGGAGGATTTGCTCCATCACGTGACGGGCCATATTGACAGGGATGGCGAACCCGATGCCCTGATTGCCTGCGGCGCCGCTAGAGAGGATCGCCGTGTTGATGCCGATCAACTCGCCACGTGCATTGATGAGCGCCCCGCCGGAATTACCCGGATTGATGGGAGCGTCCGTCTGGATGAAGTCCTCATAATCTTCGATTCCGAGGTTGCCGCGCCCGGTGGCACTGACAATCCCCATGGTCACCGTCCGGCTGAGACCAAAGGGATTGCCAATCGCAAACACAAGATCACCCACTTGAACCTTCGAGGAATCGCCCAGTGTGAGCGTCGGTAGATTGCCGGCATCAACTTTCAGTACGGCCACGTCAGTTTTCGGGTCGGTGCCCACAATGCGCGCTTTGAGTTCGCGGTTATCGTCCAGAAAAACCCTAATATCTGTGGCGCCATCAACCACGTGGTTGTTCGTGAGGAGGTACCCTTCAGGGCTGATGATGACGCCGGAGCCCAGGCTCTGCTCGCGCCGCTCGCGCGGAACGTTGAACTGGAATTGGTCACCGAAGAATCGTCGGAAGAACGGGTCGTTGAAGAACGGCGCCCAGGGACCTGCCCCTGGCGTGCGAACCATCTTCGAGGAAGAGATATTCACGACCGCAGCCATCGCCGGTTTGACAATGGGAGCAAAGGTCATAGGCAATGGCGCGTGAGCGTCACCTCTCGCCCTGTCGTTCGCGATGTACATGGGAACCGCCTGGCCTGAGCCGAACGGCACTCCTTGGCTCTTAGCGGTGACCAGTGATCCAGCCACTCCGCCCACAATCAGCGCCACCGCCAGCCCGACGGCTCCTACCCACATTCGTATTTTTAACACCCTTCCCTCTGCCATTTTTTCCATCTCCTCGCTTTCAATGCTCCGCCCGACGGCCCTCCCACCAAGCGGCATGCGTTCTGCTGAACTTGAGACATGCATGAACGTCCTCCTCAATCAATCCGGCTGACGCCTACTGCTGCTGCTGTCGTAGCGTTTCTACCTTGAGATTGTTCGTCACACTGAACGCCAACGTATCACCTCGCACAATCGTCTCGGCCACCTGTCGCTCGACCGAATTATTGACCACACCTTCGAGGATGACGTTCCCATTATCAACGATAATGTGGATCGGCGGATAGGGTTGGAACGCATATCGCTCAAACTCCGGGTTATGATAGATCAACCGGGCGATCCGAATGCGCAATTGATCGTCAAAGATCGAAGTGGGGAGAACCTGAATCTCGTTCTGCACGGCCCTGACACCAGGCACACGGGCAGCCAGCCGCTCGTAATCGTTTTTGCGCCACGGCTCACGCACCCATCCCTTCAACGTCACCACACCGCTGTTCACGTCACCCGTGATCCAATCGAAGATGTCGTAGAACGCATACGTGCGGATGTTTCTGGCCACGGCGTCAGCAATCTGCTGATCAGAAAGACTGCCTGGCAGAACGGTCAAGCGGTTCTCCACTGCAACAACATCATCGAAGCCGCGCGCGTCTTTCTCCGCTTGCAGCTTCTCAGCCAAGCTGCGCACGGTTCCTGTCAGCGTCACGATGCCATCTTCAACCAACACCGTGATGTTATTCTCTCGCTGCAGGTGGTGCTTGATGAGTCGGTGCTCCACCAGTGTCTTGATCGTCTCATCCGACAGGCGACTGCGACTCTGTTGAGCCATCACGAAAGCCGCGCGCCCGCCCAGACTCATAACGATCAGCAAAACCAGCATCGTTCTTTCCATTACCATCATTGGTTCGTCTCCTTCCATTCTGAAAGCCCCTCACGCTATCGTGAGAGAGGGACCCCTTCAGGATTCCAGGCAGCGGGGTCCCTCGGTGGTTGCCGGGTTAAGGCTTACTCTTCTTCGTAGCCGATGCGCGCTGCGCCGGGCGGAGGTCAACGGAGTGCGCCCAATTCTTCCCCTCGCGCTCGGTATACTTCACCGTCGCCTTCATCCCGGATTTGATCGCCGAGGGCTCGACCCGACGGCCAGCCTCGGTGAACTCGGTGTGGTTGTTATAGGCGAATGTGATGGCTTTGCCCCGCTCCATTAGCGTCAGCGTTTCTGCGTTGGTATTCACGGCCGTGATTTCGCCCCGAACGGTCCTCATATTCGCCTTCGTCGCATGCTTGGCCTCGACCTGTCCTGGCGCCTTGTGAGCTTCCGATTTTTGCGACGCCATCACAGCGCCAGACAGGGCAAAGGCCAAAACGACAATGTTGCCAAGCGATAGGAATGTTCTCATGGTTTTCATCTCTCCTTTTGTGAAATGGTTCTTCATGTCCGACTCTTTTTCAGTGCAACTAGCATACCAGTCCATCGCGCGTAGGCATCCGACGCGGAACGCCTCGAATAAACTGGAGTTAGACAGACTCCAGTGAAAGTCACTCCACAATTGCAGGTGAGGCGGATTTGCGCTCACAAACAAACTTGCCCCACACAGCGATGGATGATCGAGGTGGGAGCGACCTTGAGAGGAGGCGTCGTTAGACGCCGTAAGAGGGTAGCCAGACGTGAAGTCTGGGTCGGGCATCCCCCCAGGGCGCCTTGGAGAGGCGCCAGAAGTTCTCCCATGGGTCATTCATGCAGTTGAACCGCGCGCCGCGAACACCCATTGTTGGCGCGTCTCCAACGCGCCACTCTGGTTCGATCGGCTGCTCCAGACGTTGCACGTCTGGCTGTTTGCGCCTCCGGCGCAAGCTGAGCTTGGACTTTTTCCGGGGATCGTCCTTATCTCCGCGCTCGCCACGAACCATGAAAATGGTTATTTTCAGAGGAATCGCTCCTATGCAACAGCACGCCACGAACGATGAAAGACAATTCTTTCGTGAGGTTTGTGTGTTTCGTGGGCTATTTTCAGAGGAGCTCCTCATTGCTCAACTGCGACGGATGCCATGACGTTCGAGGATGCGATAGAGCGTGCGCCGGTCAATGTTCAATATCTCTGCTGCTCGTGAAGCATTGTGGTTGGTGGCTTCGAGAACTTCCAGGATGTATTCCTTTTCCTTCTCGGCTAACGTCACAAACGAATCAACGCTCACCGGAGGCGGCAACGCACTCGGTTGACCTCGGCGAATTTCTTCGGGAAAGTCTTCCGGCGTGAGAACTCCGCTGGAGTTCAGCGCGATGGCCCGCTCGACAGCATTTTCCAGCTCCCGCACATTGCCCGGCCAGTCATACCGGCTCAGCATCGGATAAACTGATTCGTGGATGGCGATGGTCTTTGAAGAGGCCGCTGCATACCGGCGGACAAAATGATCCAGCAAAAGAGGAATATCGCCCCGACGCTGGCGTAGTGGCGGAAGATCAAGAGTGACGACCTTCAAGCGATAGAAAAGATCCTCGCGAAACGCATGCGTCCGCACCAGCTCTTCGAGCGGTTGGTTGGTCGCCGCCACAATGCGGACATCCACATGAATAGGTTCAGTCGAACCAACACGGAGCACTTCGCGCTCTTCGAGTACCCGAAGGAGTTTCATTTGTAAGGCGGGGGTGGTATTGGAAATCTCATCGAGAAACACCGTCCCACCGTGAGCAGCCTCAAAGATACCCACCTTATTGCTTGTCGCTCCGGTGAACGCGCCCTTCACGTACCCGAATAGCTCGCTTTCGAGCAGCGTCTCAGTGAGCGCTCCACAGTTGATCGCCTTAAATGGACCACGGCGACCACTGATCTTGTGGATCAAGCGCGCGACCATCTCCTTGCCCGTCCCGCTCTCGCCTTGGATCAGCACCGTAGTTTGCAGCGGCGCGACCCGAGCAATCAGCTTATAAACTTCCACCATCTCCGGACTGCGACCGATGATGTCGGCCTCCGTCTGACGTTCTTCAATCGTCGAGCGCAGCTTCCGGTTCTCCCGCCGGAGCGCGGCTTGCTCCAACGCCCGCCGTACCACCAATCGCAGATGATCCAGCTTGAACGGTTTGCTGATGTAATCGTAGGCTCCTTTGCTGATGGCCTCAATTGCAGTATCCATCGCAGCAAATGCGGTCATGACGATGACCGGAATGTCCGGACGTCGCGCGCGCGTTTCCTCTAACACTTTCATCCCGTCAATCTCGCGCATGCGCAAGTCGGTCAGCACCAGCTCCAGGTTCTCGAACGAAAGCGCTTCCAAGGCCTCTGCTCCGCTTCTGGCTCGCACGACGGCGTAACCTTCTTTTTGGAGCACCTCGGCCAAAGATTCCAAAGCCGACCGATCATCATCTACGACCAACATCAAGGGGACTCGATCTTGGCTCATCACACTTCGACCTCCCGCACTGCCTGTGGCTCCTGCCAGTCTTGCTCAAGCTGGCGGACTTCAGGTAAGAGAATGGTGAAGCAGCTACCCTGCCCCGGCGTACTGCTCACCGAAATCTGACCTCCATGTTGACGGACGATCTTCTTGCTCACGGCCAAGCCCAGGCCGCTCCCCTTGCCAAACTCTTTGGTGGTGAAGAGCGGATCAAAAATATGTTGCAGCCGGTCGGCTGAAATCCCAATGCCAGAATCGCGCACATCAATCCGAAAATCGCTCAGCGCACCTTTTTCAGCCGGCGGCTCGCGCCGGATCTCTACCGACAGCGTGCCCGCGCCCGGGATCGCATCCAGCGAATTGTTGAACAGGTTGAGGAAGAGTTGTTGTAATTGGTCTGGATCCCCTTCGGTCAAGAACGGCCCACCGCTTCCCTTAAACTCAAATCGAATTTGCCGCGACTCCATTGTCGGACTAAGTAGATGAGCCACTTTAAGGATGATCTCCTCTAAATCTACCGGGACACGGCGACGCGGCTGCCGAGTCGTTGCCAAGAGATTCTCTACGATAGCGCAGACCCGATCAATCTGCTCACTGACCAAACGCAGGCGAGCGTAGACCAGCGAATCTGACCGGCACTCCTCCATCAGCATTTGCAGATGAGTCGAGACGGCGCTCAGCGGCGAGCCAACCTCGTGCGCAAACGTGGCCGTCAGTTGCCCAGCCAGCGCCAAACGTTCGGCCTGCGTCAGCCGTTTTTGGGCTTCGTACAACTGCAAGTTCAGTTCTCGCAGCTCGCGGTTGCGCTTGGCCAACTCGGCAGTGGCCTCCTCGATGCCTTGTTGCAGGTTCTCCTGTAGCCGTTGAATTTCCTCGAGCATGCGATTAAAGTGGCACGCCAACTGACCGAACTCACCAACCAAATCTTCATCGGCCCGCGCCGAAACCTCGCCCGTTTGAAACCGCTGCATCACTGCCACCAGGTGACGCACGCTCCGATACACTGTCGTACGAAACAACCAGGTGATCGCTAAAACCAAGAGCAAGCTGGCCACGATGACCGAGTAGAGGCCCATGCGAACATGGATGGCTAGAATCTCGTCTACCACCTGCAACGGTTTGACGACCGTCAGAAATCCCCGCCGCCCGTCGCTGAATTCAAGCGGGTGCACAGAAAAGAGCAACCGCCCCGATCCCTCCTTGGTTATGAAGGTCTCCGCCGTACCACTCTGTAAGGCAGCCAGTTCTTGACCTTCCAGCGCACGGTCCCCACTGACGGAGCTAGACTGAACCAGCTTCAGCTCCCCGTCGAAGTCAGCATAGATATCTACCCGACTGATATTGAACCCCATTTCTATGAACTCACGCACGTGGGTCTGAAAGTCAGGCGGAAAGCCAGCCGCCGGAAAGCGCTCCGCTTCGTCGGTCAGATAGCGAGCCACAGTTTCGATCCGCTCTCCGCGTGCACGCTCTAGTGCCCGTATCGAACTCAGTGTAACGAGCCACTCGGTGACCGCCAGGACAAAAATGCAGATCACCAGCGTCAAAACCAAGATGCGAGTTTGTATGGACCACTTGGAGTTGTTCCAACGCTTTGACATGCCGTGCTTCTATTCTGAAGGCAGATTATGCCTTCAGCCGAGGCCTCCCCGCAACCAGCGTAGGGACTGGATAGTCAGAGCGATTTTCAGTTGCATTTAGCCTGGTTACCCCGCATTTTGTTGCAGGCTGATGCACGCTGCAAGCGCGCCCTAGGGTAAACTCATTCACAAATCGCTCTAGGTTTGACGAATCAACCCTTCTTCTCCCACACGAACAGTTTTGCAGATGCTCGCAACGACCGGCCAGTCACCGCTTTGATGACTCGCTACTTCTTCGCCTTCCGTGGCACTGAGTTGATGACAATGGAATTCGCCCAATTGCGCCCATTCTTCATCTGGTAATACACCGTCAGACGGGCGCCAGGCAACAAAGCCGACGGCTTGACGGCATGCCCTCTTCCAGTAATCTTTGTGTCAGCGTCCCACACAAAGGTCAGCGACTTTGTACCTTCAGCGACCGTCAGAGTCTTGGTCTTAACGTCAATACTGGTCAGCCAACCCGCGACCATCTGAGAGGCTGATTTGACCTCCGTGGCCGATTGAGTCTTCGTTGTGGCCACGCGAGTCTTGACGGGAATTGGTTCTTGCGGAACCAACTTCGATTGCGCCAAGCCTGCTGTAGACATGCTCACAGCAGCAACGAACACGGTGGTAGTTGCTAGGAACTTGCTCATGCGCTGTATGCCTCCTTCCCAACCATTTGTATGTCCGAAATGCACCCCTTATGCAACTCTTGTGCCAACTTCGTGCCAGTTGACTAGCCCCCGACAATTTTGAGCAGCAACGAATGTTAGCAAAAAACTGACTTCCATCATGTCTATCCTTTGGGCGTGGCAAAATTGCGCCTGTCAGCAAAGTTGCCACAGGCGGGATGGACAATCAGGCAATCAGATAACGCCCAGAAGAACATGAATACAGAAGCTGCTGCCAAGCTAGATTCCACATGAGTCTTCCCCATCAAACACGTGGCTGCTGGCTTCCAGCCGGCCGTTCTCAGCTCGGCCCTTGGGACTATCGCACCGCCATCCTCTCTTTTCCATGAAGATGACTCACCACATAGTTCCTTGACCCTGCCAACCGTTTGTACTATGTTGCCAACTCCAATTCGGCACAAACCGTCTATGTATTACCTCTACACGATAGGATTATGCTTGAGCATAGCCACCCTGGTTCCCCTTTTCCTGGTCAGGGGAATTCGCGCGAACAAGTATCTGCACAGCTTTCGTCAACGGCTCGCCATGACGTTGCCCTGCCTTCCCCATGATAGGCCAATAATCTGGATTCACGCCGTCTCTGTTGGAGAGGTCTTGGCCGCTCAGCCCCTTATCCAAGCCCTCTTAAGTCACCTGTCAAACTATCAAATTGTCCTCTCTACAACAACTGAAACAGGACAACTGATCGCTTCTCGTCGTCTGCCCTTGTCCGGTATCCAGCGGTTCTATTTCCCCCTTGACGTGCCATACGTTATCAGACGGATACTCAACACGGTCAAACCTACACTCGTGCTCATCATGGAAACTGAAATATGGCCCAACTTCCTCCGCCTGTGCTCGCACAAAAATATCCCCGTACTGCTCGTCAATGGCAGAATCTCAGAGCGCTCGTTCAGACGCTATAAACTCATTAAAAGTTTCTTCCGGTCTGTGTTGAATCACTTCCACTTGCTGTTGATGCAAAGTCAGCAAGACGCCGCCCGCGCTCTTGCGCTTGGCGCACAAAGCCAAAAGGTCATCATCACAGGCAACCTCAAGTATGATGTGTTCCCACCAAGTGAACCGCCAGATTTGGCCTCCATCGCCAAACAGCTTCAACCTTCTGATCATGACATCATCATAGCCGGCAGCACGGTCACGGGCGAAGAACCTATCATCCTCGAAGCGTTCACTCAGCTCATCAGGAAACGAATATCCACCAACAGCCACCAGCATCCCAAAAAACTTCGGTTGATATTGGCGCCAAGACATCCTGAGCGATGGGCAGAGGTGGAGCACCTGCTGAAGGCATCCGGCCTGCACTACATCCGGCGCTCGGCGCTGCCCTGCCCGGAACTCTCGCCTGCCCATGTCATCCTACTCGATTCCATGGGGGAACTCGCCTTTCTCTATTCCCTAGCCCGGATTGCCTTCGTCGGCGGCTCTCTGGTCCCTGCCGGCGGACATAACATCTTAGAACCTGCCCTTTTCGGCAAACCCATTGTCGTTGGCCCCTACATGGCCAACTTCCAACAAATCACCGCGGCATTCCTGGAAGCCGGAGCGCTCATACAACTTCGTCACGATCCACAGCGCACCTTCGCTGAGCAACTGCTCGACACATTTGAATCATTGCTGGAGAATGAACCTCAATCCAAAGCCATGGGCCAGACAGCTAAGCAACTGATCGAGCAACATCGCGGCGCCACCGCCAAAACACTGGCACACATCAAAAGCCTTCTCGAGCAACGCGCCTCTGAGCCTACCCTGCCATCATGCTAAATCCGTTCACACACTCTCTCATTGAAAGGCTACCGACGCCTGCGCTAAAACTCCTTGCGAGGTTGTATTCGGCAGCCGTTCAAATTCGGTTGTCCCTTTACTACGCGCGCTACATTCCGTCCCGCCGACTGAATAGCTTCACCATCAGCATCGGCAATCTGAGCGTCGGCGGTACAGGGAAAACTCCCCTCGTAGAACTTCTGGCCAGATACCTCCATGAGCAGGGCTATGTTGTGTCCATTCTAACCCGGGGACATGGGCGCCGACGCGCCCGTACCCGACAGGTTGTTTCCAATGGAAAGACAATTGCCAGCGACGTTACGTTAACCGGCGACGAACCGTTAATGCTGGCTCGACACCTACCGGGGGTCATTGTAATCGCCGACCCGGATCGCTACAACGCCGGCTTATGGGCTGAAGCAACCTTTGCAACCGATGTGCACATCCTCGACGATGGTTTTCAGTACCTCAGACTCCAACGCGACGTCAACATTTTGTTGATTGATGCGCTTGATCCACTAACAACCGCTCAGCCGCTACCACTTGGACGACTCAGAGAACCATTGTCCGAAATGGCCAGAGCTGACATCATCATCGTCACCAATGCAGACCAACACTTCGATCAAACAGAACTGGAGATTCAAATACGATCGCTCGCAGGCGACAAGCCTCTATTCTATGCCTATCGGGATTTGGTCGGTCTTCTAGCCCCTCAAACCGGGCAGACCTATAAGATGCAGCGATTAACTGGAGCCCCCATCGCTGTAATATGTGGCATCGGGAACCCACACCAGTTCGTCTCCAACCTCGCTCATTTTGCCCCCAGCATCGTCTACCAACGACATTTTCCAGACCATCACTGGTTCACACGAAAAGAGCTTCAGCACATGTTTGCTGAAGCGACTGATCGGGGCGCGCAATTCATCATCACAACAGAAAAAGATTGGCTCCGGATTGAAAACCTCCCACTGCCTTGCACGCCACCCCTGTTGGTCGCTCTGTCAGAATTGAGAATAACAGAACAAGCTCGATTGTTTAGCTTGATCCTTCAGGCGATGCACGCAAAAACCGGATGAGCGATTGATACGAGCAATTGAACATCACGCTTAATCACGACTTCGGCTGTCGCAGCAGTTCAATTGCCTTTTTCAAGAGTAGGTCTTCACCAGAATCGGGAGAAGGCGCAGAGACTCCAGCACCCGGCGAATGAATCCCTTCTTCCTGGATTTGCTCGATCGCACTCAGGTCAGGGCCAGACGAAATCTTAACCTCAACGCTCGGAGTGACGCCGCTAGTGGCTGATGTAGAGCCTAAAAACGGCCGCCCTGACGGACTCGCATACTTCTTCGTCGTGATCAACATCCCGCCACCATCCCTTAACCGAAATAATTCCTGCTCGCCACCGGCGCCGAACGTGCGCTCGCCAATAACCTCACCAACCTTGTTCTCCAAGATCGCAGCGGCAATCGCTTCAGCCGCCCCGGCCGTTGTTCGGTCAATAATAGCCACCAAAGCCCCTTTGAAAATACGACGCTCCGGTTGAGCTTCAAAACTCTTGATTTCTTTGGCCTCCTTGCCCACAAGCTTGGCCAGCACCCCTTGACCGATAAAGAGATTCGCTACGGCAACAGCTTCTTCGATTTTCCCATCAGCAACGCCTCGCAAATCAAGAACGAGGCTTTTAATCCCCTGGTCAACCAACGACCGCAGTTGGTTCTTGATGGCAACGCTCTGCCCCTTTTGCAAGCTGGCGACTTGTAAATACCCTATTGCCGGCGAGAGCAGCTTGCCAGTTGGCTCAGGCGGGGAGAACTCAGCAAGTTTCACCTTTAGCGTCTGAGACCGCCCGCCACGAAACACTCTCAATTCGACCTCTTTACCGGCTGGACCCTTGAGCAGCCCCAATGCGTCATACAAACTCATGTCGCGAGTCGGCTGGTTATTTATGTATTCAAGAACATCCCCTGCCTTGACGCCAGCGTGATCTGCTGGCCCCTTTTTGACAACAGCTACGACGTACACATAACCCGCCACCTTGGAGATCGTCATACCACAGCTCGCTTGCCGATCAGAATCAGCCGCCTGAAACTGGCTGACCTGCTCCGGCGTCAAATAAGCACTGTACGGATCGAGTCCCTCAGCCAAACCACGCAACGCACCAATCCGCACCTTCTCAAGGTTCGGCTCGTCAACATAATCTTCTACAATGCGTGAAAGAACCTCGTGAAAGATATTCATCTGGGAATAGGGATCATTTCCAGCAATCACGCCGTAGCGAGGAAGAAGCCCCCCCAGTATCGCATAAAGCGCGATAATTGACGAGAAAATCATAACGCCGATTCTCAGCTTGATGCCCATAGCAATCCTCCGTGAAGCGGTATCATACAACACCAATCAATCCATCCACAAGTAATGCTCTCGGCAACTCTCGGCTGGTGAAACAACAAATTGAGTCGCGTAGAAGCCAAGCAGACTATCCAGCCATCGGCACCACTCAACAGACAAAACGTTAACCCGCTTGACGGTCTGCTGAATCCGCTCATATACTCAACCTTCCATGAGAATCCTGGCTATAGACTATGGACTAAAGCGAATCGGCATCGCGACCACTGATGAATTGCGCCTGACCATTCGAGCAGTGAAAACAATCCCATCTCATGGCGTCAACCAGGACGCCCATCGGCTCCTAGAAATAGCAAACCAGCTCAACACCAAACAGCTTGTCATCGGATTACCCACCCACCATTCAGACCGTTCAGGAGTGTTCTTGCGCCGAGTCCTCAAACTTCGTGATAAACTACAGAAACTTTCCTCGCTCCCTGTGACCGTATGGAACGAAAGCTGGACAACAACAGCCGCCAATCAATGGATGATCGAACATCACATCCCTGCCAAGCGCCGACGCCAAATCAGAGACCAAATCGCCGCATGCCTTATCCTCGAAGACTTTCTTTCAAGTCAAAAACATGCTTAGACCCGTTATCAGAGTGCTCCAAAGATGGTGGCTCGCTCTCGCAATTGGCGCAGCCGGGACGTTCTTGTCAACTTTCTTAATCATTCACCACTACACGAATCAGCCAAGAATACACCCCTACGCCACCCACGTGATTACTATCAATCAAGGCGCTTCTGCCGGGGCTATTTATCATCAACTCCAGAGTTACTCTGTGCTTCCTGATTCATGGCTGATGAGAACTTGGTTTAAACTCAAAACTTCACAAAACACTTTAAAGGCCGGCGACTACCAATTCCCATCACCAATCACCCCTCGACAAGTCTACGAAAAGCTCGTGCAGGGCGACGTCGTGAAGCGGTTTGTGACAATTCCCGAAGGGCTTAATCGGTTTGAAATTGTCGCAATCATAGAAAAACTCGGATTGGCCTCATCTGAGAGCTTACTTGAACTGACCAGTGATCCAAAGCTACTCAACTTGATAAAAGATCTCGACCCAGCCGCAACAGACCTTGAAGGCTATCTCTACCCCGACACCTACCAATACACTGCTAATTCAACGCCTGAGCAACTCCTGACGATGATGGTCAAACGGTTTCGCCAGGTTTTTTCGCCTGCTTTCATCGAACGCGCGAACCAACTAAAAATGTCTGTAAGAGAAGTAGTCACCTTAGCCTCGATGATTGAACGAGAGGCTAAACTAGACGAGGAGCGAGCTATTATTTCGTCCGTCTATCATAACCGCTTGCAAAAAGGAATTAAGCTGGATTGTGATCCAACAGTCATATATGCCGCCATTCTCGCCCAGAAATGGACAGGCGTCATCCGACGCTCAGACCTGCAACGACGGTCTCCATATAACACCTACCTCACTCCTGGCCTGCCCCCCGGCCCTATCGCTTCGCCTGGCAAAAAATCTATCGAAGCGGCCCTCTTTCCTGCCGATACTCCCTATCTTTATTTTGTCGTGAACGCCGAAGCCAACAACGGCTCGCACCTTTTCACTGACAACTTTGTGAACCATCAAGCTAATGTTGCTCTCTATCGCACGAGCCAACAGAAAAAAGTAAATCACCAACGATGAACCGAAGTAGCAACCTATGGCAGACGAAATCCTACTACGCAAAATGGAATATATCGCCGAGCAAAGCCGCTCATGGGACGAGCTCTTGAGAAAAACGGTCGAATTGCTCTACCTAAACAACGAGCGTTATCACTGGGTCGGCATCTACTTGCTTGAAGATGACACGCTCGTCTTGCACAACTACATGGGCAAGCCCACTGAGCATACTCGCATACCCGTCGGCAAAGGCGTTTGTGGCACTGCTGTTCAACAACGTGAGAATCAGCTTATCGGCGATGTTACAAAGCTAGAGAACTACTTAGCGTGTAGTCCAGAAACAAAGTCAGAGATCGTCGTTCTCATTAAAGACGATGAGAGGATTCTCGGCCAAATTGACATTGACAGCGACCAACGCGACGCTTTCGGTCCCGATGACGAGAGCTTCCTTAATCAAATAGCCGGGATTATCGCCGCCAAATCCAGGCAACTTCTGCCGTCCAGAAGTAAAAATCACGCTTAGCCTTTACCTAAATCGTTGTCCGCATGCTTAGGCTCTACCTGAACTGTCGTCCAGCCGACAAACCTTCACAGAGAATATCAAGCTCATTCAATACATAAATTGTCGTCTGGCCGACTAACGCTCATAATCCGCTTGAACACACCACGTCTTGGGCTTCCCAAACCACCGACACCACATGCCCAGACTTAATCCAAATTGATGAATCGTACCTTTGTGATACCCGATGATTGACGGATTTCCGTTAACACCGACTCACTCACCTCAGAATCCACAGTTAAAACCCCAATGGCCAACGGAGCATCAGCCTGACGACCTAATGCAAAGTTCGCAATGTTGATATTAGCAGCCCCAAGGATTGTACCAATCCGCCCAATCACGCCTGGCACATCTTGATTCTGCATCAACAACATGAATCGCGAGAGCGGCACTTCTAAGTCAATCCCATCAATCGTCACCAACCGCAGATGATTTTGCTTGAACACGGCTCCCTCAACCCAATCAACGCCCCCTTGCCCATCGCGCAGTTGAACACTAATCACGTTGGACAAGCTCCTGGTCCGGCCACTTTTGGTCTCTGTCACAATTAACCGGCGCTCCTCCGCAACCCGACGCGCATTGATCATGTTAACTTCATCGCCCAAGGCCGGCTTCAACACGCCACTCAAAACCGCATTCGAAATAGGATATGTGTTTAACTCATTAATCTTGCCGTAATACCGAATCCCAACTTCGTGCAATCGCCGGTCCGACATTTGAGCAATGAACTTGCCAAGTTTTTCACCGAGCTGACAAAATACACGAAGCTTTTCCGCCTCCTCTGGCTGGATAGTCGGAAAATTGACGGCATTTCTGATTTGACCAGTCAGCAGGTAATCCCGAACCTGCTCAGCTATGTCAATGCAAACTTGTTCCTGCGCTTCCTGTGTCGAAGCTGCAATGTGAGGGGTTGCAATCACACGTGGATGCTCAACAAGCTCGCGCATCGGTGACGGCTCCCCAACAAAAACGTCTAGCCCAGCACCATAAACCTTCCCCGTTTTAATCCCTTCCAGCAGAGCCTCTTCATCCACCAACTCACCACGTGAACAGTTGATAATCAAAACGCCGTCCTTCATTCGTTGCAAACTTTGACGATTGATGATGGCGCGCGTCTGCTCGTTCAGGGTAGCATGGAGAGAGATAATGTCAGAGCACTGAAACAATTCGTCCAGCGACACCAGTTGGACATCTAAGTCCTGTGCTAATCGCTCAGAGATAAACGGATCATAGGCCATAATCTTCATGCCTAATGACCTGGCACGACGAGCGACTTCTTGTCCCACCTTCCCCAATCCAATCAAGCCTAATACTTTTGCCCTCAGCTCGCGTCCCGTGAACCTTCCCTTTTCCCAGCGGCCTCCCTTCATTGACTGGTTAGCTTCCACCAACTGTCGAACCAACGCTAACATCAATCCAAGGGTATGCTCCGCGACACTGACACTATTTCCTCCAGGCGTATTCATCACAAGGATCCCTCGCTGCGTAGCAGCAGCAACGTCTATGTTGTCCACCCCAGCGCCAGCACGACCAATCACCTTAAGCCTGTCAGCTAGCCGAATGACGGCTTCTGTGACTCTCGTCGCACTGCGAATAATCAAACCATCATAACAGGATATGCACTCCCTCAGTTCGTGCTCCGTTAACCCCAGCTTGACATCTACAACCAAGCCTGCCTTCAACAACACATCTATTCCTTGCTGAACAAATCGGTCCGTAATCAGTACCTTCATAAGTGAATGGTTTTAGCCAACACGATGAGCGATGTCAACCAACCTCACGACTGTCTCCACATGATAAGTCTGTGGAAGTAAATCAATCGCCTCTATGGAGACGATCTCATAGTTCTTCGCTAGAAGGCGCTTCAAATCACGGGCAAGCGTCGCCGGATTACACGAAACATACGTCAGCTTGCTCGGTTTGAGATCACAGATGCCCTCGATGGCCTGGCGGGAAAGCCCGATGCGTGGCGGATTAACCAAAACAAAATCTATCTTGCCTCGCTCTCCTTTCAATGTAGCCAACCATTGTTCAACCGACTGAGCGAGAAACTTGATATTGCTGACGCGATTTCTCAAAGCATTCCGACGGCCAAGTTGCACGGAATGGGCATTGTTTTCAACTGCCACCACATGCTCAAACCGCCGTGCCAGTGCAATTGAAAAAAAGCCGACTCCGCAGTACAAGTCTACAGCTCGAATCCCCCTCTCACGCCCGGTGACAATTTCTAACAATTGAGAGAGCAAGTACCGGTTTGCTTGGAAAAAGTCTGTCGGTCCGACCAGGTATCTGTTTCCGCCAGATGCGATCTCGACGTTATCAGACCTTATCCGACCCACCTCAGGATATGCCGCCACAACCCCATTCTCCGCTGAGATCAACCGTATTGACTCAACAGCAGTGTCACCTCCCACCACTGATGGCATTGACCGAAGTGTTTCTATAACACCATTCAGAGCTGGGCTTAAAATCATACAAGACTCGATCTCGCATATCTCATTTGACCCAGCTTGGTAGAAACCTATACTCACTCCTCCACCATTCCTCTTCTGCTTCAACTGAGTTCTTAACCTATACTGAAACTCATCCCCATAATAAATAGGAATTTCATGTGGCCAATGAATTCTTCCAATTCGTTCAAGTGATTCTTTAACAAAACCGACCTTAGCTTCTAGTTGAGCATGATAATCTATGTGCTGCAATTGGCAGCCTCCACAACGCTCGTAATATGGACAAGGGGGGAAACGGCGAACGTTCGATGGCTTGATGACTTTCTCAATGTGGGCTATGACCATTCCTTTGCGCTCCTTTACGGGCCTGACTTTGACTAGGTCCCCTGGAGCAGCGAAGGGTATCAAGAAGACTTGCCCACAGCTTCTTGCCAAACCATAACCCTCGTAAACAACCTTCTCAACAACCAGCTCAACCATTAACTCTCTTATTATCCAGGCAACTGTGCGACAGGCTCTTCAAAACCTTGCTGGCTCACGATCAAAATCTTGATCTGGATCGCGATCTGGCTCAGGATCAAACTGCTTATCAACATGAGGAGACAAAAAAGGCAGCGAAATGGACCGGTCAAATTGCACACGAAGGATCGTCCCCCTGGCTAGCCTAATGTCCTCTGCTTTTGTTAGCAACACGCCCGCGGCCATCGCGCCAAGGATGGTAGTCCCCGCCGCCGTTGCAGCTCCTCCGCTTCCCTTACCTAACAGAATGACGGCTAATCCTCCTGCCGAACCGATTGTGGCCCCTTTGTAGATATTCTCCACGGTGTTGCCTCCACCACGTCCCCCTCTCACAACACCTTCGCTATCACCCTTCAATTTTCGATCGCCAACCTGATCATCAACCGCCGTGATGACAGTAGAAACTTCTTCCAATCCATACGATGTTTTCACGCGATTGAAGGTGAGCGCCAGCTCTGCACGCTTCAGTGGCCGACCAGCCGGTTTGACATGTGTGATATTTCCCAAGAACTCCGTGCCCCGTGCTAAAACCAGCCGCCCATTGATCAGTAGATCGTCATAAAGAACTGCCCGCACAGGATCACCGACTTCATTCAACCTGGTGCTTATTGGAGTTTGTAATGCTAGCCGTATTTTGACGCCCGGCTCAACGCGAGCCTGCGTTTCTGACAGTTGGTTTTCCTTCGCTTCCTGAGCAAACGCGCTCATCCCGAAGACCAAGGCGAGCGGGAGTAAGACACCATATCTCATGTTCCGAATCCTCCATAATGAAACTCTGACTCGTTGATTATATAACAAGGCACGTTAATGCCCATGAATTCAATATTAATTTCTGCTAATTGACTCTTAGGATGAAACATTTCAAGTAATAGCTCTCAGGCATACTCAGAAGAATGGGATGATCGCGAGCCTGCGTCCGCTTTTCTAACAACGTTAAACAACGCCCAGCATCAAAAGCAGCGCTCAGCAAGACCTCCAGAAACATCTGCTCGCTCAGATGGTAGGAACAGCTACATGTGACCAAGATACCCCCTGGATGGAGCAATCTCATAGCTTGCCGGTTGATCTCCTTATAGCCACGAATTGCACTACCGAGCGCAGCTCGCGTCTTAGCAAATGCAGGAGGGTCCAATATGATGATGTCAAACCTCTTTGACTGATCGTAATAATCGCGCAATAGATCAAATACATTTGCCTCTACACACTCAATGTTATCGAGGCGATTAAGCAGCGCGTTTTTCTTCACGCGCTGTAGAGCCTCTCCGGCTATATCTACTGCTTGAACGCTCTGACACTGAGAAGCGACCGTCATTGAAAAGCCACCGTCATAACAAAAACAATCCAAGCAATAGCCGCGCGCATATTTGCGAACAGCCGCTTGATTCTCACGCTGATCGAGAAAAGCGCCGGTCTTTTGCCCTGCTATAAGATCAACCGCGAAGCTTATCCCATTGATCTGCACCACGACCTCTTCCATCAATGTGCCCCACAACACGCCTGACTGCAGCGGCAGTTCTTCCAACTGCCGAACCTTTACATCATTGCGCTCAATAATGGCACGCGGGCGCTTCCGCTCAATCAGTAAATCTATCCAAAAACTCTTGAGCCGCTCCATCCCAGGCGTCAACGTTTGTATGACGTAGTGGTCGCCGTATCGGTCAATAATCAACGACGGCAGCATATCACTTTCCCCAAACACTAAACGATACGCCTCCGTGTTCTCAACGACCGTTCTTCTCCATGAATCGGCTGCATCAAACCGGCGGGCCCAGAAGCGGTCATTGATTCGCTCATGAGCACCGGCAATCCAGCGAAGCGCAATCAATGAATGTTGACTATAAAACCCCCAACCAAGCCTACGATCACGTTCATCAAGAATGGCGACAATGTCTCCGTTGACGGCATCGGTCACCTTGACCAGATCGCCGGAAAATACCCATGGATGCCCGGCTCGCAATCGGGCGGCTCCCTTTCGAGAAATAATCACCCTTGCCTCGTTGCGAGTGCTCACCACTAGCTGTCGTGCCCATTGACTATAGGTTCACCGGCTGCCCAGCATACCCGATTTGCTCATTCGGGTCAAATACCAATCGCGTCGCATCGGCTGCGCTGCATCTTCCAGGCGCTTCTCTTTTTCTCTATAATCAAGCCTCATGGACGTCATCAGGAATCCAGCACGCATGAGTCATCTGGTGTCTCGAGTACACACCCAGCGTAAACGTATCGGCTTGGTGCCAACCTGGGGAGGCCTGCATGAAGGACACCTGTCCATGGTACGCACCATCAAAGGCCTCGTTGACGTCGTGGTGGTCTCCATCATTCCGCCCTCTCCCCATTCAGGAAGCGATCTTTTGCTCAGAGCACATCCTTCGACGCTGACCCAAGACGTTGAACTCTTGGTGCCCACAGACATTGACTACGTGTTCGCACCGAAACGACAGGATGTCATCTCGCCAACGCCCGTAACAGAAGTCGTTGTCCACGGACTCAAAGATCGCTTGTTCGGCGGCTTGCGGACACGTTTTTATACTGACGCAACGACAGAGCTGGTCATCTTGCTCAACATCACGCGTCCCGATGTCGTCAGCATGAGTCAAAAAGACCCACAACTCCTCATGATCGCTCGTCGCATTACAGCAGATTTGCATTTCTCTTGCCAAATCATGGTCACCCCCACCGTTCGCGAGCCGGACGGCACGGCGGCCTCCTGGTGGTTGTCACGACTGTCGCCTGAGCAACGACAGGCAGCCGCCGTCATATACAAAGGATTGGAAAAAGCTCAGGTCCTCTTTGGCGCCGGCGAACGAGAAGCCCATGAGCTGATCCAGGCCATCCGAGAGGTTTACGCATCAGAAGTCTTACTCAAAACCGATTACATTGGCATTGTGGACCCGGTCACGTTAGAACCTCTCACCACCATTGACGAAAGACCGGCCCTGGTGGCCGTTGCCGTCACCATCGGCGATGCTCACCTCATTGACAACCTGATCATCAATGAATAGCTTTTGTTTGTCCAGCAAGGCGCAAAATTCTTCTTCGCAGCAATACGGAGTTTATTGTATAATGGCGGTCGTCTTTTGGAATTGGGCTTGGATGTAACAAATTGAAAAGGTGAGTGAAGCAACTGAACGAACGGCTTCAACGAATGAGAGTTCATTAGCTGAGGGAGGTGGTTATGAACATAAGAAAGGTGATTCATATCATCCTTTGGGTAGGAGCCTTGGTCTGTTTCGCTATGTCCTACATTTCCCATGGGCGATGGATTGAACGAGGTGGGTTAGAAACAGACCCTGGGCGAAGCACCTGGATGATCTATGGAGCAATCGGGGTGATCTTCATTGCCATCTGGTTCTTCACCAGAGAGAAAGAGGAGGAGATCAGCATCACGCGGAGTTGAAAGAGCGGAGGCATTAGTTTTACTCATGAGCTGCCTTCAGAAGGGGCCATGATGTTTTTTGCTCAAAAGCCACTGCTAAGCCTCATGCGCCCCCTTCTTTCTACTCTTTCTGTTCTTGCCTTCCTCTTTCAAGAATGTGGCACAGGCGTCCCACCTGTGATCCTCATCGTTTCGGGGCTGTCGCCAGCGGCGACAGCAATAAGTCCCCAGCGAAAACATTCCTAGGGATTTGGCTTTTTCAATTCCGGTTTCTCTCGTGGTTCTTGGCCTTTGTCATCGCTCGGTTGCCCTGAATCAGTTGGCCGACGCCGCTTCAACGTCGGAGGGCCTGTTTCTCCAGGTCGCCCTTCAGCATCAAGCTTGCGCGCCTGGCCTTGCAAACGAGCCAAGCGATCCTTGATCCGATTAAACTCCCACGAGCTAATCACGTACTCATCACGCTCAGGAAAACGAACGATGAGATCCCTGACTGCCTTAATTCGATCCCCTTCAAATGGGTGAGTCATAAACAGCTTGGAGAATGCATTGGGTTGCTTCTTGCGCTTGGCTTCCAGTTTCTCAAACATCGTAATAAGGCCATTGGGATCGTATCCGGCCGCCCAGGAATACTGAGCGCCTAACATGTCTGCTTCATTCTCAGCATTTCGGCTGAATTTGAAAAAGGCCAGCGGTAGTCCAAAACTGGCGCCCAATTGACCGAGCATCCCAACCCCACCACCGACAAAGATCAATGGGACAGTAGCAGCCCACGAAAGCAACTGCGACTTGGTGAAATTTTCCAAAGCATGACGCGCCACCACATGCGAAATCTCGTGAGCCATAACACCAGCCAACTCCGCTTCGTTTTCCGCCGCCAGGATTAATCCCGTGTTGACATAGAAGAAACCACCGGGCAATGCAAAAGCGTTGATCTCATCAGACACAACCACCTTGATCGTGAAGGGCATCTGTGCATCCGAGTGCAACACGATGTTCTGACCAATTCGATTGATATACTCTACAATAATTGGGTCGTCCACCAGCTTCAGTTGCTGGTCAACGGTTGCAGCTAATTGCCGTCCGAGGGCAATTTCTTTGTCAATCGAATAAAAATTTAACTGTCCTTTGTTGATGTTGCGCTTGCCAATCAATAATGGATTTTCTTTGTCAGAAAGCGGCTTTGAGCTAGCCGTCTTATCTTGAGAGAAGATCGGCGATGGCGCCATGACCATAGACGCTGTCAGTACCGCTGAAAGGATCACCTGTGATACCCGGCTTATCATGACTCTGAAACTCCTATCTTAGTTTTTAGGGCGGTTATTATACATCCGCAGGATTAAAAAAATCCCCCACAGCCATTAATTTTTCCTAATTCATTGGACCCTCTCATCACGGTCTTGCAATCGGTCCCTTACTGGGATAACGTTGATTTCCATTCAGACAATCGGGCCAAGGAGCTCCACATTCCGATGACAGAAACGGAAATCAAAATTCGTTGCACGACCAATCCGATTGAGCATCACCCAGAGCTGAGCGTCCAGGTCATCGTACCGCGTCACTTCGAAGACAATCGGCTCTTTGATTTTCCTGATCAACGATTACACGCAACGAATCGAACGCTTCGCTTGCGTCAAACCGAACAGGAGAATTGGTTGACGTTTAAGGACTCCCCGCTGCCACACACGTGGTTGAAAATAAGACCAGAATACCAGGTCGCCATTGACACGCCCGATGCCATGCAACAAATCCTGCATGCCCTCGGACTTCAGCAGGTATTCCGCTATCAAAAGTATCGAACCGTATTTCGTGTCGTCTTACCAGACCAATCGGAACTTCACGCGATGTACGATGAAACTCCTATGGGAAATTATTTGGAGCTGGAAGGTGACGCTGCATCTATCCGAAAAACAATTGACCTCTTAGGTGTATCGCCGGCAGCAACCGTCACAGCAAGCTACCCAACTCTCTGGAGGCAGTATCTGCAACAAATAGGCAGCGCCCCAAGAGACATGATCTTTGAGCAAGAGCGTCCGGTACCATGCGTGCGATGATCATGGCAGCCGGGTATGGCACGCGGTTATGGCCATTGACGGCTGACCGCGCTAAGCCTGCTGTGCCCTTTCTTAATCGCCCCCTGATTGCATACTCGCTTGAGTATCTCGCCAGGTTCGGCATCAGCGATTTCATTATCAACCTGCATCACTTTCCCGAAACCGTGAAAGCCGCTGTTGAACGCCACCTGCCTCCCAACTGCCGAGTTCAGTTCTCCTATGAGCCGGAAATCCTTGGCACGGGCGGCGCCTTAGACAAGGTCCGTGATTACCTGACTGAGTCCTTCGTTATTCTCAATGGCAAAATCGTCACAGATATTGACCTGTCGGCGGCAATCGAGACGCACCGGCGACAAAATGCCCTGGCAACGCTTGTGCTCCTGCCCAACGTGCGTCGCGAAAAATTTAGCTGTGTTCATATTGCCGATGACGGGCGTATACTTGGTTTCTCCAAAGCACCAGACCCTTCCGACACACAGAGCACGAATTCTCCACCTCTGATGTTCACCGGTATCCAGATAGCCGAGCCACGATTGCTTGACTATATCCCCAGAGGTCGGTTCTCTCACACAACCCAAGAAGGCTACCCCAATGCTATCAAACACGGAGAAATGATCGCGGCTCATATAGCCACTGGACATTGGTATGAATTCAGCACATTACAACGGTATTTGGAACACCACCTTGAATTCATGAAACGGAACGGACAATCCTACATAGCCGGAACAGGATTGGTCAGAGAGCCGCATACGACGTTATCGGACTCGGTTCTTTGGGAGCACGTCTTCATCGGACACTCGGCTTCTCTGCTCCGATGCATCGTCGGCGACTCGGTTCAGATACCAGCCGGTATGCGCCTTGAAAATGTTGTCATTGTCCGCCGTGACCTTTGCTCGCAACCGCCCGCAGGCCACGTCATCGGCCATAACTTGATCGTCCCTATTACAGACTAACCAATTCAATTATTGTCAAACCAGATTCGATCCGGTATATTTCCGCGCTGTACTTCCATGCCAACACCAATCGAAACAGAAATTAAGCGATTCGCCGCGTGTGCCCTTGGCGGCGTCGCAACAGCGAATCATGTGGTCAAACTTGCCGGAGATGCTTCGTCCCGACAGTATTTCCGCGTGACCGCGGCTGATGGCAAGACCTATGTCGTGGCTCGCTACCCAGAGCCTTTCGACCCAATTCATCATCCAACCATTCAGACAACTCGGCTTTTCTTGGCAGCCGGCCTGCCAGTCCCCAAAATCTTGGCCCTCTCGGATAATCATCAGCTCATGCTGTTGGATGATCTCGGCGACATGCGCCTCCAAGACTGGCTCATGACAACTAAACCGGACGCGCATCAATCGGCCTATCGTCAAACGATCGACCTGATCATACGCATCCAAGAGGCTCAGCAATTAGCGACCACGCTCGACTGCATCGCAGCGCGCATAGCATTTGATCAGGAGAAACTCCAATGGGAACTGGCCTTTTTCTATCAAAACTTCTTTCAACGTTATCTTGGCCTGCAGCACGATGCAGACCTGAAGCAAAGGTTGTTTGATGAGTTCACCGAAATCGCCTGCACCCTTGCCTCATTGCCGCGCGTCTTGTGTCATCGCGACTTCCACTCGCGAAACCTCATGTTGCATGACCACCGCTGGTTTATCATAGACCATCAAGATGCCCGCATGGGCCCTGTGTTTTATGATCTAGCGTCGTTGCTAGGCGATCCATACGTCGAATTAGACGAGTCGTTCTGCAAGGAGATGTTGCACTACTTCGTGGCTCAACGTCGCCAGAAACCACCAATCCACTTAGTGCCCGATCAGGCCTCGGCGCTCAACAAAGAATACAATCTCATGCTCGTGCAGCGCCTGTTGAAAGCAGCAGGAACGTATGCCTATCAAATGACTGTTCTAGGCAACAGTGTCTATCTGCCATACATCCCCCGTGCATTGAAACGCGCCTTCGCAGCCATTCATCAACTGGATGGTTACCCAACACTGAAAGCCGAACTTGAGCGCTTGCTGACCACCTCACTCCCCTCAGCGTGAACTCACCTCGTCATTGACTAGACCCATTCTGGTTCAAAAATCCTTCGCTCCTGAAAATGGCTACTTGACGTACCAACCTCGGCGCTGGTTGACCAGAGCGAATGAGCTGGCTCACCGGAGCGAATGGAATTGGCTGACCGAAGCGAATCTTGACATTTGATCGCGCCATGCTATGCTTGCTGTGCGTTTCGATGATTCACACAGATGTGGGGTGGTAGCTCAGTTGGCAGAGCACGGCGTTCGCAACGCCGGGGTCGGGAGTTCAAATCTCCTCCACTCCACCATTCGTTCTTTCAATGGGCTGATTCGTCAACCGAGCACGGTCTTGACGGTAAACGACAAATTCGGCATATTACCGACTCCAATTTGAATTCGATCTATTCACGCACTCCATGAACTTCCTTGCTCTGACTGCCTATGAACTTCAGGAAGCAGCCATTCTGACGTGGCGGGCGTTCAAAGCTCTGTTCAAACGTCCACTCTATCTGAGGGACATTATCGAACAGATGGACAAGATTGGCGTCGGGAGCGTGCTGATTATTATCCTGACCGGCTTTTTCACCGGCGCCGTGTTGACGTTGCACTCTGGAGACACAATGGCCTCGTTTGGCGCGAAAGGATTGACCGGCCGGCTGGTCGCCACATCATTGATTCGCGAGTTAGGGCCTGTGTTGACAGCCTTGATGGTAGCCGGACGCGTCGGCTCGGGTGTGGCCGCTGAGCTAGGCTCGATGCTGGTGACCGACCAGATTGACGCCATGCGAGCCCTTGGCACCGATCCGATCCGAAAATTGGTGATGCCGCGCATGCTTTCGCTGCTCGTGATGGTGCCCGCGTTGTCGTTGATTTGCACGGCGCTGGGAATCATTGGAGGATTGGTCATCGCACAAACGCTATTGGGATTATCGTTTGCTCAGTACTTCAGTTCGGCCATGGAAGCCTTCAAAACCAATGATGTGATCGGCAGCCTCATCAAAGCGACCGTGTTTGGATTGATCATCGCAATTGTTGGAACGCGTGCCGGCCTGCGAACCAAAGGCGGCACCGAAGGCGTTGGACGTTCGACAACGCAATCAGTCGTCACCGCCTCTATTCTGATCATTATGGCCGATTTCTTTGTCACACGAGCCTTGTACATTTTCCTTCCGCCAAACTAATGAGTGCTACTCAAGTGGCAACTCATCGAAAAAACGTGTATCTTCATGCAAGGAACACATCAAGGAGATAGGCTATGTCGTCACGTGGAAAACGTCTTGCTTGGTCTGAACTCAAAGTGGGGTTGCTCGTACTGGCCAGTCTTGCGATCTTGGTGTTCATTATCATGAGTGCCACCGGCGGCATCGGCGATCTATTCAGGCAACGATTCATTGCCAAGACTACGTTCGCTGAAGTAGACGGCCTGTTGCCGGGCGCGGAAGTTCGACTGGCGGGAAAACGGGTGGGCAACGTGAAAGCTGTCAACTTGACTGAGGTTCCCAAGCGAGCCGAAGATCGCAACACCGTCGAGGTGGTTATGGAAATTGATCCTGACATTGCACGCCGATTGATTCGCTCCGACTCGTCAGCCACATTAGGGTCCATCGGCTTGTTAGGAGACAAAGTGGTGGAGATCAGACCTGGCACCGAAAGCGGTCAGCCCTTGCCCAGCGGCTCATATATTCAGAGCACGCCCGGCACGGACATCCGCAAAATCATCTCCGGCGTTGATCCTATCATCAGTGACCTAACGGCCACTGCGGAGCAAATCAAACAACTGGTCACAAACATCAACGAGGGCAAAGGCACACTGGGCCAACTCATCAACAATCCGCGCGCATACGAGCATCTAGACAACACATTGCTGGAAGCCACCCGCTTGTTGAAAGATATTCGTGAAGGACAAGGCACTGTTGGGCGACTCATCAACGACCCAGCATTGTATGATGATTTGCGTAATACCACCCGCCGCTTGGAAAATTTCGTCAGACAGATTGACGAAGGCCAAGGAACCGTCACGCGCCTGATCAAAGAGCCGCAACTCTATACCAAACTCGATGCTACGCTCACCGAACTGAAACAAACCTCGGAGCGCCTGAACATGATTGCCGCTCGGATCGAGCGCGGAGAAGGTACGATTGGACGGCTTATCCATGACTCGGCTTTACATGACGAGACAAAAAAGACCATAACAAATATCCAACACATTACGGCGCGGCTTGACCAGGGACAAGGAACGGCCGGCGCGCTGCTTCATGATAAAGCCCTCTATGACAATCTGAATGAATTATCGTCTCAACTGGTTCGTCTGATCTATGATTTCCGACAAGACCCGCAGAAGTACTTAAAATTGAAGATCTCGATTTTCTAGCGCACTCAACGGGCTGCTGGAGCATCCATTGCGCATCCTACGACAATGATTGAAGCACGTCTCATTTCAGACAAGCAGAACCCATCGGCAGGCGTGGAGGTGAGGGATAAGTCGCTTCGCCTCCGGGCAACGTCCTCACCCCTCCCACAACAGCCGACCGCGATTGCTCGATGGCGCGCTCGGTTGAGTTCAGCCGGATGGTTCCGTAGCGCAGAAATCGTCTCGGTTGGCGTCCTGTTTGGGGCTTACATCTATATGGACCTGCTGGCGGCGATGGAGCCAACAAAAATCAGGGGCCGATTTCGTCGGCTCCTACACTATCTGGCCAAGAAGCTGTTTTCTCAGGGCGCGCTCCAGCGTGAAGAACGATTGGCCAAGCAAGCGATCTGGCTGAGAGGACGACTGCTCAAACTGGGACCAACATTTATCAAAATTGGCCAGGCCTTGGCCACCCGCGCCGATCTCTTACCCCTGCCGTATATCAAGGAGCTGAGTAAGCTGCATGACGAAGTGCCCCCGTTTCCACACGACGAAGCGATGGCAATTCTTGAGCGCGAACTCGGCGCTCCGCTCACATCATTGTTCGCCCACATTGATGACCGGCCGGTGGCCTCGGCGAGCATGGGACAGGTCTACTATGCGCTCTTGCCAGATGGTCGTGAGGTCGCTGTTAAGATTCAACGTCCGCGCTTGAAGGAAACAATTGATTTTGATCTCCGCGTTCTCCAGCGGATTGTCAAACATCTGAAGCGCTACCCGAACCTGTTTCGCGGCGTTGATTGGAGCGGCGTGTTAAACGAATTCGCTTACACGATCGAGCAAGAAATGGATTACCTTCAAGAAGCCAAGAATGCCGATCGCTTCCGAGATAATTTTCGCTCGTGGAAAGATGTCTATGTTCCTCAAATCTACTGGGCGCTGAGCACCAGACGAGTCCTGACGATGGAGTATATTCACGGCCTCAAAGTTACCGAGACGGAGTTACTGAAGGCGCGTGGCTTCACGCCGGCTAAGATCAATCGTCTGTTGGCTCGCACCTATCTGAAGCAGATGCTCGAGGACGGATTTTTTCATGCTGATCCGCATCCGGGTAACTTGCGAGTCATGCCGGATGGCAGGCTGGCCTTTTTCGATTTCGGCATGGCGGGGCAAATTGACGCGCATCTTCAGAGCCTGATGATTGATGCATTCTTTCACATTCTCGACCGCGACGTCAGCGGATTAGTTGATGATCTGATGAAGCTGGAGTTTCTCGATCCGGACACGGACCCCAGTCGCATTCGCCCTCTGGTCGAAGAACTCTTCAAAGAATATCTCGGATTAAAACTGAGCCAAATTCGCTTCAAAGAGTTGACCTACGAAATTGCTGATGTCGTTTACGAATACCACTTCAAAATTCCTGCTCGGTTCACCTACATGATCCGCGCGTTGATGGAACTGGAGGGTATTGGTGTGGCTATTGATCCCGACTTTAACTTCGTTGAAACCGCTCGACCCTTTGCTCGAGAGTACCTACTGAAGCGCGAAAGCCGCCAACTCCGCAACAAGATCATCAGTAAGCTGCTGCGCGGCGAAAATAATGAACTTCGCCTTGACAAGCTATGGTACTTGACCAAGGTAGCAGCTCAACTCCTCTGGGACAAACTCCGCCAATTGTAAAGGTGTGACATCCTGCGCCCGAAACCCGTTAGACCGATTTTCAACCGCCTTTAGCTGGGGCCCTACATCTTGCGGGCTCACGCACGCTGCAAGAGCGCGCCCAGCGTAAACTCATTGACAAACCGCTCTAGGCCTTCAAGGATTCCGATTGGCGCGGCGTGGTTGTGTTTCCGCAGGAGTATCCGGTTGACCTATGGGGCCAGCAACTGGCAGTGAAATGCTTGGAAATCCCTCCCAATTGGATGGGCCGCCTATGCCGGGCAATCCCCCTTCATCAATCTGTGCAAACAGCGCAGCCCGCTCATGTCGCCGCTGACTTTGCAATTCGGCCATCATTGGTGGCGGGTCTTTTTCTAACACAAACCGTTTTGGCTTTTGCTTGCTCAAATAGTCCTTCATGAAATCTATCCAGATCGGCAAGGCAGCCGAGCCGCCGGTCTGGCCATGTCCCAGCGTTCTTTTTTCATCGTATCCGATCCATACTCCTGTGCATGTCGTCGGAGTGAAACCGATGAACCAGGCATCTGTGTAATCATCAACGGTGCCTGTTTTGCCGCCAATGTCCCAACCGGTAAAGCCATATCCGCCAATGGCGCTGGCTGTACCCCTCATCACGACTTCCTTCAACATCGTCACGACCATTGAAGCCACATAGGGGGATAAGACTTCGCTCCCTGATGGTGGCTGCCAGCGCTCTAATTCTGTGCCATCGCGATCCACCACCCGACGGATGAGATGCGGTCGAACGTCTTTCCCTAAACTAGCAAAGATGGCATAGGCTCTGGTCATATCGAGCAGCGGCTCTTCAGTGCTGCCTAAGGCGGAGGCCAACACCGGCTGCATACGGTTGGGCAACCCTAATCGCTCAACCATCTGCGCGCCGCGCTCAATGCCGACTTCTTTCAACAGGCGAACAGCCGGAATATTGCGCGACAACGCTAGCGCGGTCTGAAGCGAGATGACGCCTTTGTACGATCGGTCATAATTTTCCGGCCTCCATCGTCCCAACTGAAATGGCGTATCTTCCACCGGATCATCTGGGCGAAGGCCATACTCAATAGCCGCCGCATAAATAAACGGTTTGAATGCTGAACCCGTCTGACGCAGGGCTTGCGTGGCTCGGTTAAACTTGCTGCGATTAAAATCGTAGCCCCCAACCAGCGCCTTGATTTCACCAGTCGGCACGTCGAGCGCCACCAGCGCGCCTTGCACTTCGGGCAACTGAAGGAGTGTGACCTGAAGTTGTTTGTTCTTGGCGTCAATCGCTTTGACGTGAAAAACCGTCAGGTCGCCCGGTTTGATCAGGGCTTTCAGCGGTTTGCCCCAAGGCGATTCCGCTGGCGTGACACGGGCTGTATACTCGCCGAATCGAACAATCGCTTCACGCTCGGACACCTGCATCACCAACCCCGTGTAGTACTGATCCTTGACGAACTGATTATCCCACTCCGGGTTGTAATAGGTGTCCAATGATTTCCCTTGCGCCAATATGTTCTCTAGCTTGCCGCGCCAGCCACGGCTTCGATCAAACGCATGTAATTGTTTTCGCACAGCCGCGACAGCCCATTGTTGGGCTTGCGCGTCCAGCGTCGTGTAAATCTGAAGCCCGCCACCATGCGTCTTTTGCGTGCCGTATTTGTTTTCTACTTCCTGCCGGATCATCTCAACAACATAGGCATAGGGACTATGAGCATTGTTGATACGCTCACCGCGCCACAACTTGATGGGCTGCGCTTTAGCGATCGCGGCCTGCTCAGGTGTAATGTATCCCTGCTCAGCCATCAAATTGAGAACGAGATTGCGTCGTTGCAGCGCCGCCTCAGGATTCTTCAGCGGCGAATAGATGATCGCCGATTTGAGCATCGCGGCCAGCATCGCGCTTTGTTCCAAATTTAATTCCTTGATTGATTGACCAAAATAGTATTGCGCAGCCGCCTCCACGCCATAGGCATTGCCGCCAAGATAAATCAGATTGCAATAGAGTTCAAGAATCTGCTCTTTGCTATAGTGCTGCTCAATCAGCAATGCTAACAGCGCTTCTTTGATCTTTCGCACGAGCGTCTGCTCACGGGTCAGAAAAAGCCCACGGGCGAGTTGTTGCGTGATCGTTGAGCCTCCGCCAACAATCTCGCCTTGTTGCAAATTATCCAGTAACGCTCCAATGACACGAATCGGATCAAGCCCCGAATGCTGGTAAAATCGCGCGTCCTCAACGGCAATAAACGCCTGCCGCACAATCAACGGGATCTCGGAGTACTCAACCGGAATGCGACGTTGTAAATAAAATTCACCGATAATCGTCGCGCCATCATCAGCATAAATTCGCGATAACACACTGGGCTGGTAGTGACTCAGTTGCTCGACCATCAGGGCATACTCAGACCGACTGAGCATGAAAGCCATACTCCAGCCAGTTAAGCCGCCAGCTAGCGCACTCAATAGAAACAAAGACGGCAATGTCGAACGGCGCAGAAAATCAACCAGCCGGTTCATCGCTTCTGCTACATGCCATTTCATGAGGGTAGTTAATCGTATCACATCTATCTTGCCGTTGACAAAGCCCCATGCTATGATGGCCGGCCCTAAGCAATCATGTGAGAATGTGGCGTGTCGTCAACGGGAGAATGTGACATCAATGCAGCGGCGTGCGTGGGCGACGTTCATATTCTGTATCGCACTGCTTTATCGGGCACAAACAGTTTTAGCCATCCAAGCTCCGCAAGCGCAACCTTCATCAACTCCAGTTGAACCACCGACGGCGCTTCAACAACCTTCGGATCAACTTGAAATCAATGCCGACACCGGCTCTAGCCAGGGAGGCGTCACCATCTATGAAGGGTATGTGGACATCCGCTATGGCAGTATGCGGCTCCAGTGTGATCGAGCTATTTACGACGAGTCTACTGACGAAGTGCAAGCGATCGGCAATGTCGTATTCGATCAGGAGAATCAACGCATCACGGGCAGCCGCGCTCAGTTTAATCTGCGCACCAGAAAGGGAACCATCTGGGATGCGCGAGGCTTTACCGACCGAACGCCTGATGGCGTCATGATGTTCTTTGAGGCGGATCGCATTGAGCGCACCGGCCTCTCACGATTTGAGATCATCAACGGACGAATCACCTCGTGTGAAGAACCGCTGCCCAAGTGGAGCTTCTCCGCCAGTCAATCAACACTGATACTGAACAAACGCGTCGCACTTCGCTCACCAACGCTCAAGCTGAAAAATGTGCCGGTCTTCTGGCTGCCGTATGCCACGTTTCCAATCGCCAAACGAACTCGGCAATCGGGATTTCTCACCCCCAGCGTTGGGAACTCAAACGTGCGTGGACGCTCCCTGACGATTCCCTACTATCAAACGCTCGGCCTCAGCGCCGATTTGCTCTCCCGTTTCGATCTCTTCACGCAACGAGGCATTGGGTTCGGCACGGACTTTCGCTCGCGAAACAGCGAGACGTCCTACCTGAACGCCGGCTTCTTCTCCGTCTACGATCGCTTATTCGGACAACCGGGACCCAAACAAGGCGGCACAGCTTTCTACCTCGACGCGCAACAACAATTGCCGCAAGGATTCCGCTTAGTGGCCGACGTTAACCTCGTCACCAATTTGGCGTTTCGTCAGATCTTTTCCGATAGCTTTGAACAAGCAATTTCACCGGAGGAACGAACCCAGATTTACGTCAACAACCATTTTGGGCCATATTCGTTCAATGTGCTGATGCAATCGCGTGATGTTTTCTTAGGACGTGGGGCAGACGGCAGCCAGCCGTTGATTCAGCCCGATCAATTGATCACGATCCGTCAGCTTCCTTCATTTGAGCTCATGCGACGGCCAGCCAAACTGACCAAGCGCCTGCCCGTTTATCTGTCGTTCCGCACGGCCGCTGAAGGTGTCAGCCGCGGCGAGGCCTCATTTCAAACACCCTCCGTTGTCCAACGCTTGGACGCGCAACCACGCATCACGATCCCGCTGCCATCGCTAGCAGGAATGGCCATCACGCCGAGCCTCACGCTGCGCAGCACGTTTTATTCCAATAGTCAGGACCCGCTCAACCGCGCACGCATACTCAGCCAAGATGTAACGCGGACGTATGTGGACTTCACCGTAGACGCGCGACCGCCAGCCTTCGAGCGTGTGTTTTACCATCGCGATGGGTCCCACTGGTTCAAGCATGTGATCGAACCAATGATCACCTACAGGCGCATCACTGGCATCGGCTCAGACTTTGCTCGTATCATCCGCTTCGACGCACATGATGCCATTGCCAATACAAATCAAGTCGAATTCGCTTTGGTCAACCGATTTCTCATCAAGCGTGAAGGTCCTGAGGGACAAAAAAATCAGCCTCATGAGTGGCTCATGGTCAAGCTGGCGCAACAGTACTTCTTTGATCCAACCTTCGGCGGAGCCTTGCGGGCGGGACAACGCAATCAATTTGATCCGATCAATCTACTCTCCGGTTTTCACACCATGAGTCCCGACCGCCGTTTCTCACCGATTAACCTGAACGTTCGTCTTCGCCCATTATCCTCTCTGTTCGCCGATGTACGACTTGACTATGACCCGACAATCAAAACGCTTCGCAATACGAGCGTGACAGGTGGCGTCCGCGCTTCATTCATTTCATTTTCTCAAACGTGGTTCCTGAGCCGTCAGACTCGATCGGTTGCGGGTACCTTCCCCGGAAACCTCTATCAGTCTTCCCTCTTTCTGGGTCGAGAGGATCGCGGTCCATTTATCGGGTTCGATCTCATTTATGACTTCACCAATCGCGTCATCAACAACCGACCGATCTCGGGACGCCTTGTCACATCGGTCATAGGATTTGGCTACGCGTTTGATTGCTGTAGTTTTCAGGTGCACAATACAACCTACAAGATCGGTTTGCGAAACGAAAACCGACTAGCGTTGAGCCTGACGCTGTTTGGCATCGGTAGTTTCGGTCGGCATACGGACGCAGGACGTCGCATCTTTGGCACAACATGGGATGTACCCAGGCCATGAGACGCTCAACTTGAGATGTGATGATGCACCACCCGTGATCATCGAGGGCAGTGGATAGTTTCACCGGCCGTTCACGGAGGCGCTCGACGCTCCTGACGCTGATCGCCACACGCTCAACTTGAGATGTGATCCAGAAGCAGTGTATAGTTTCACAGGCCGTCCAAGGAAGCGCTCGACGCTCCTGACGCCGATTGGGAGATGAACAAATGGGATTTGAAGTGCGCGACTATTTTGATTTGATCCGTCTTTTGGAAGATCATCCGCAGTGGCGGGCTGAACTGCGCCGACTGCTGCTGACTGATGAGCTGCTGACGCTACCTGAATTGGTGCGAGAACTGGCCGAAGCCCAGCGCCGCACCGAACAGCGGGTTGAAGAATTGGCCGAAGCTCAACGCCACCTGGCCGAAGCTCAACGCCGCACCGAACAGCGGGTTGAAGAACTGGCCGAAGCTCAACGCCGCACCGAAGAAGCGCAGCGGCAGCTTGAGGAAGCGCAGCGACGAACTGAAGAACGACTCAACCAACTCACTGTCACTGTCGAACGACTTGCTGAAGAGGTCCGCAACTTACGGCTGGCTCAGCAACAAACAGACGATCAAATTCGCAATCTGGTGCAGGCGGACAAGCAAATTGCTGATCGAGTTAACGAGCTGAGAGGTCAGATGCTGGAAATCAAATACCGTGACCGAGCAGGAGCGTACTTCGGTCGGCTCTTGCGACGACCTCAGGTCGTATCACCGGATGTGCTTTGGGATGAAGTTGAACCTCACCTGTCACGGGATGATTTCTCTGATGTGTTGTTGCTCGACTTGATCGTGCGCGGGCGGCCTATAAGCACGCCCGAAGCACCAGAGGTTTGGCTGGCTGTTGAAATCTCCGCTGTTGTGGATACAAATGATGTGACTCGCGCCCGACGACGAGCTGAGCTGCTGCGTCGTGCCGGCCAGCGCGTGATTCCCGTTGTTGCTGGTGAGCGCGCAACGCTCAGTGCTGAAGCCGAGGCGCGTCAGTATCACGTCGCTATGCTGCAAGACGGACGCGCGTTTCTCTGGGATGAGGCCTTGCATGAATGGACGCGCTAAGTTCTCCATGTTAGTACACTCACCGGCGCTCACTGATGAACTATTGACAACAACTGACGAAGTTACCGCTCGAGCTGACGATCGCTGATCCGACTGCCGTCTATCCGTTGCCTGCATATTCACTGACAGGATTCTGTTGCCGGCATATTCACTGACAGGATACACCGCTCTCGATCCCGTGCTAGAATGAACAAGGATGCGCGTGATTGCTGGCCAATACAAACGACGAGTATTGATGGCCCCCAGAGGCCACACAACCCGGCCGATCCCGGACCGATTGAAAGAGTCGCTGTTCAGCATTTTGCAACCGTGGCTTCCTGGCGCGCGCGTGCTTGATCTGTGTTCCGGCAGCGGAGCAATGGGCATCGAGGCGTTGAGTCGAGGCGCCGCTTGGGTCACATTCGTTGACTCATCGAGCGAGGCTATTCGCGCTCTCAAGCACAATCTTAAAAGCCTGCGCATCGAATCAGGCTTCGCCGTTTTCTCCTGTGACGTGGACCTCGCATTGAGGCGATTAGAGCAGGCTGGCGAAACGTTCGACCTTGTCTTCTTTGATCCACCATACGCCTCTGATCTCTATTTGACGACACTGCCTATGTTGGGAACGGCCGCTGTGCTCAAGAGCGGCGCTATCGTCATGGTCATGCATCATGCCAAAAACTGTCTGGCACAAACCTACGGGCGACTTCAGCGTGGGCGCGAGCTTCGGCAGGGCGAGAACCAGCTCAGCTTCTATGTTCTGGATTGACACCGGCTACGTGACTCACTACTCTTACAGCTTTGTTTTCACCACTACATCTTACACAAAGGATAGAAGCACATGGCAAAACAAATCGTGCATGGCGAAGAATCTCGGCAGGCCATTCTGCGCGGCATTAACAAGTTGGCTGATGCAGTCAAAGTCACGCTTGGCCCGAAAGGACGCAATGTCGTACTGGAAAAGAAATTCGGCTCACCAACAGTGACCAAAGATGGCGTCACGGTCGCCAAAGAAATCGAGCTGGAAGACAATTTAGAAAATATGGGCGCTCAGATGGTACGCGAAGTCGCCTCCAAAACCTCAGACATTGCCGGCGACGGAACCACCACGGCGACTGTCCTAGCTCAGGCGATTTTCCGCGAGGGCGTGAAAAACGTCGCCGCCGGCGCCAATCCAATGGCGCTCAAACGAGGCATTGACAGAGCGGTTGAATGCGTGGTCGAAGAGATCAAAAAGCTGTCGCGGCCTGTCAAAGGCAATGCGATTGCCCATGTCGGCACGATTTCTGCCAATGGTGATGAAACCATCGGTCGTTTGATTGCCGAGGCAATGGAGAAAGTAGGCAAAGACGGCGTCATCACCGTTGAGGAAGCAAAAACATTAGAAACGACGTTGAAGCTCGTAGAAGGCATGCAATTTGATCGCGGCTATGTTTCGCCCTACTTTGTCACTGACCTGGAAAAGATGGAATGTGTGTTGGACGATGCCTACATTCTGATTCACGAAAAAAAGATCAGCGCCATGCGCGATTTACTGCCTATCCTGGAGCAAACGGTTCGTTCGGGTCGTCCCTTGCTGATCATTGCCGAGGATGTGGAGGGCGAGGCGCTGGCGACATTAGTTGTGAATCGGCTACGAGGAACGCTCAAGGTTTGTGCAGTAAAAGCGCCAGGCTTTGGCGACCGTCGCAAAGCCATGCTGGAAGACATCGCTATTCTCACCGGCGGTCAAGTGATTGCTGAAGAATTGGGCATCAAGCTAGAAGCCATCACGCTGCAGCAACTGGGTCGAGCCAAAAGAGTCGTTATTGACAAGGACAACACAACCATCGTGGAAGGAGCTGGCAAGACGACCGACATCAACGGCCGCATTGAGCGCCTCCGTCGTGAAATTGAGGAGACCACTTCAGATTACGACCGCGAAAAGCTCCAAGAACGACTGGCCAAATTGGCCGGCGGCGTCGCCGTGATTCAGGTTGGCGCGGCCACCGAAACTGAACTCAAAGAAAAGAAGGCTCGCGTGGAAGACGCCATGCATGCGACGCGGGCAGCGGTTGAAGAAGGCATCGTGCCCGGCGGCGGCGTAGCCTATATTCGCGCACAAAAGGCGTTGGCTGCGCTGCGGCTGGATGAGCCGGACGAACAGACTGGCGTTCATATCATTCGGCGGTCGCTTGAAGAACCACTGCGGCTGATCGCGCAAAATGCCGGCATTGATGGAGCCATCGTGGTTGAAAAGGTCAAGGCTCAAAGCAACAACGATCATGGTTTCAATGCAGCGACCGGCGAGTACGAGGATTTGGTCAAAGCCGGTATCATTGATCCGGCGAAGGTCAGTCGCATCGCGTTGCAAAATGCTGCTTCTATCGCTGGGCTGCTCATTACAACCGAGGCGATGGTTTCCGAAATCAAAAAAGAGGATGAACCATCCATGCCAACGCCCGGAGGCATGTAATAGTGGGCGGCTGGGTTCGTGGCTTGCGCAGCGCGAGTGGTTCTCTGCCACAAGAATCACGAGTGAGAACCGAGGTCCCTTTTCACCACCACAACGAGGCATGAGATGATCATTGGGATTGGAATTGACCTGATCGAAGTCCCCCGATTTGAACGGGCGATGGAACGGTACGGCGAGCGATTCATTCGCCGTTTGTTCACGCCCGGCGAGATCGCTTATTGCCAACCAAAGGCCAGAGCGGTTGAGCATTTTGCCGCCCGCTTTTCCGCGAAAGAAGCGGCCTTGAAAGCCCTAGGCACGGGCAAAAGCCGAGGGATTCGCTGGACGGACGTGGAAGTGACCCGATTGCCAGGACAGCCCCCTCAGATTCAATTTCACGGAGAAGCGCTCAAGCGATTTGAATCGTTGGGCGCTAAACAGGTCGTCCTGACGATGACTCATACGGCACATTCGGCGATGGCCCAGGTCATCATCGAAGGGTAAGTGGCAGGTTGCCTCACCGGTGAATTGCTTTGGGGGAGGTGCTTACGTCGTCGGTGACGACGCGGGAGAAACGATGAGCATGGACCACAGGCGTTCCGCCTGTGCCACTGTTGTCAGACAAGAGTGGATTTTTCATTGCGTGACCTCGCCTTTTGTCCCTATGAGCTATCCGCTTCTCAGAGCGATTTGTGAATGAGCTTTCCTGGGAGCGAACGCCGGCCTTTAGCCGGCAAAATGCGCGGCCCTGGACTAAAAGCAATTGAAAACCGCCCAAGGCGAGCGCCACGCGATGGCGACCACGCGATACCATGCAGCGCAGCCCATCGAATCACAGTTCAATGCCTTTCTCTTGTCCCTTTGTTGCCACCTGAAGCTGCACCAGCGCCTTTTGAAGTTTGGCCCGCGCGCGTACAAAATCAGCCTCCTGCTCTCCCAGTTTGAGTTCTCTCATGGCGTGTTCACGGGCAAGCCGGGCCCGCTCAATGTCAATCTCTTCGGGCATCTCGGCTTCGGTCGCCAGCACGGTGACTTTGTCAGGCGACACCTCGACGTAGCCACCGCTTATGGCCACCATCTGCTTTTGTCCACCAACGTGGTAAGTCAACACGCCGGTCTCCAACATGCTGAGCAAGAGCGCATGCTCAGGCAACACACCCATCTCGCCGTTCAATCCGGGAACAGCAACGTCGTCCACCATCTCGTCCACGACCAGCCGCTCAGGGGTCACAATCACTAAATTGATTTGCTTCGCCATACTTGTCTGTTATAGCGATTTTCAAATGCCTTTCCCCGGGGAGCGCCCCCATCTTGCGGGCTTATGCACGCTGGATGTGCACGCCCCAGCGGAGATTGATTCGCAAACCGCTCTAAGAATTCGCGGCTCCAGGAGTTCACCTTCAACACAGCAGGCGGGGAAGGACAACTGCTCATCTAGCCAAAGCGCCTGTACTCTCACCTTTGCCACTGCACTACCTATGCCGCTGATTTCATCTTCTCGGCCTTCTCCAATGCTTCTTCAATCGTGCCGACCATGTAGAAGGCTTGTTCCGGAATATCATCGTGCTTGCCTTCAACGATCTCCTTAAAGCCGCGCACGGTGTCTTGAATCTTGACGTACTTGCCGCTCAGACCGGTGAACTGCTCAGCCACGAAGAACGGTTGCGAAAGGAATCGCTGAATCTTGCGGGCTCGCGCCACCGTCAGTTTGTCTTCTTCGGAAAGTTCGTCAATGCCCAGAATGGCAATGATGTCTTGCAGGTCTTTGTATCGTTGCAACGTCGCTTTGACCTGTTGAGCGACATTGTAATGCTCCTCGCCAACAACGCGCGGATCAAGGATGCGCGAGGTGGAAGCCAACGGATCAACGGCCGGATAAATGCCCAACTCGACAATCTGACGGGACAACACAGTCGTTGCGTCCAGGTGGGCAAACGTGGTTGCCGGAGCTGGATCGGTGATGTCATCAGCCGGCACATAGATCGCTTGCACTGAGGTAATCGAGCCTTTCTTGGTTGACGTGATCCGCTCCTGTAACTCGCCCATCTCCGTTTGCAAATTAGGCTGGTATCCCACCGCTGATGGCATGCGGCCAAGCAATGCCGACACTTCCGACCCAGCCTGGGTGAAGCGGAAGATGTTATCAATGAACAGCAACACATCTTGACCTTCTTCATCGCGGAAGTACTCAGCCTGTGTCAACGCCGACAATGCCACCCGCAAGCGAGCGCCTGGCGGTTCTGTCATCTGACCATAGACCAACGCCGCGCGATCAATCACGCCTGACTCTTTCATTTCCAACCACAAGTCATTCCCCTCACGCGTGCGCTCGCCGACGCCGCCAAATACAGAGAATCCACCGTGATGCATCGCCACGTTGTGAATCAGCTCTTGGATCAGCACGGTCTTACCCACACCAGCCCCGCCAAACAGACCGATCTTGCCACCACGCAGGAACGGCTCAATCAGGTCCACCACCTTGATACCCGTCTCAAACATCTCCAACTCAGTGGACTGCTCTTCAAAACTCGGCGCCGGACGGTGAATGGGATAATACTTCTCCACAGTGACCGGCCCTAACTTGTCTACCGGCTCGCCAATCACGTTGAGAACACGTCCCAGGGCGCCACGACCAACCGGCATCTGAATCGGATGGCCTGTATCCACTGCCTTCATACCGCGCACGACGCCTTCGGTCGGCTTCATTGAAACACATCGAACGCGCCCTTCACCAATGTGCTGCTCAACCTCCAGCACGATGTCAATCGGGTTCGGCACGTCAAACCCATCGCTGGTGACCCGTAGAGCGTTATAAATGGCCGGTAAATGATCCTCAAACTGAACGTCAATGACAGGTCCCATGACCTGCACCACTTTGCCAACGTGCATTCAACATGTCTCCTTAGATTGAAATGTGATGATCTTTGCGTTCAAACAAGGCCGCAAGTATAGCATACGCCCCCAAGCCCAACCAGACAGAGAAAAGGAAAAGCCGCTCCCACTTCTATTGCAGAGCGTCAACGCCAGTCAGCCTCAGCTCTTTTGATGAGCCGGATTTTTGGCCTGGCTTCCATTTCTATTGCAGAGTATCAACGGCGACCAGCGGACGTTGCTCATTGCAGCCGCCGCTGGCTTCCGCTCGCAGGACATCATCATGGCTCAGCGGGTGTTGCACAATGAGATACTCCCGGACTAACTGGCCACCAATCAGGTGTTCTTGAATGATTCGCTCTAAAACATCCGGCGTGCAGGAGTGATACCAAGCGCCTTCTGGATACACAACAGCGATCGGGCCGCGAATGCACACTTGCAGGCAATTGGCTTTGGTGCGATAAATCCCGCCGGCGCCGACCAAGTTTAACTCCTGCAATCGCCGTTTCAAATAATTCCATGACTCCAGACTCTCCTCCTTAGTCGAGCATTTCGGTTTGGTTTGATCAGCGCATAAAAAAATATGCCGCCGAATCTTCGTCACGCCGACCGCTTCAATCACCTTTTTCAGTTGTTCACTCATAGTCACTCTCACAATCTTGCTTTAATCGCCCGTATCACAGTGCCGACAACGGGAATATGCTCAAACAACCCGCCGGCAGCATCCCAGTAATCGTGGTGGAAGACTACCTGGCCAGAGCTGTTAAACCGGATATGCGTCATTCCTCTGGAACAACACACTTGATTCGGCTTGAATTTTTTGAAGCGAATGCACATGACCCAACGGAAATAATAGTTCCCGTTCGACTCTGCCACGTCCAGCATTTCGACCGTGCATTCTTCAACCGCCCGCGCGCTTTTCAGGAAATACGCTTCGATCTGATCAATGCCGCTGATCTCTTTGAGTGTGTCATTCAAATACGCCTCAGCCGCATACACCTGACGGACTTTAGCGCGCACGTTCTGTTCAGAAAGAACGGAGAAAAAATCCTTGAATCGCTCGATCGCAGCGGATTCGGCAGTGCTTCCCTTCTTGATCGTGCCGAGACGGCTTGGATCGGTCCTGATCAACGCCTCATCGTAATTCATCCGACTCACACCTGCGCCAAACTGAACCAGCGTAGCGCCCATTCAAATTGGACGCCGTTTTGTAGCATGGAATCAGGATGGCTTCAAGGACCCCCGATGCAAAATGATGGTTTTGAATGCTGAGGCTCCTGCCCCACAGGCGTTCATCGGTCGTGGCTGCACTAAGCAACGTGACAAAAGCTCGGGGCGTTTTTGGAATGCTGCGACGTGTCGCCGCTTTGGCCGGAGGGCAGTGAGACGTCACCGCACTCCAAAACGTCCTGTCCTCCCAAATCTCCCAGAACGTTCGTCCAGCTACTTAGAAACAGCTTGAACGCGAGTGAAACAGAGTTGAAGCTAGCTGCGCTGGGATTAGCGAAGCTGCGGCAGCTTGTGGGAGCTACTGCACTGGGCTTGGGGGCGCCACAACAGGAGCAGAAGAATGGCTCCTCAGGTAGGACTCGAACCTACAACCCTCCGGTTAACAGCCGGATGCTCTGCCAATTGAGCTACTGAGGAGCATGGAAAACTGCATGTTTCTCAGAAGCGGACAAATTAGCAAACGGCCCATAGTCTGTCAACCCTGATGAACTTCACCCGCTGCGCGATTTTCGATGACCAACTTCACCCGCCGCGCGATTTTCGACAATGACGCGCGGCTTGCGCTCTGCTACGCACTCTCAACTCCGACGAACTTCATCCACGCCCGATCCTCAACAATGACGCGCCGCCTGTACACCACCACACGCTGTCACTCCTGACGAATTTCGACCATCGCCCGATTTTCCCGGGCGAGGATCTCAGCCAGTGTTTCCTTAGGGATTTGATAGGCAGTATTGCAATAGTGACACACCATTTCGGCGCCGCCATCTTCCATTAACATGCTTTGCAGTTCGTTGGGATCAATCGCCGAAATGATCTTGACGGCGCGCTCATACGAACAGCTACAGGCGAACCGAACGGGCCTCTCTTCCAGGATGGTGAATTGAGCCTGTCCGAGGGCATCGCGGATGATCTGCCGAGGGCCGCTGCCTTGTCGGATCAACGTGGTGATGGCCGGAAGAGCGCGAATCGTCTCCTCCAATGAAGCAGCAATATCGTTGTCGGCGCCAGGCAATATCTGCACCAGAAACCCGCCTGCGCTTTCCACGACAAATCCTGCCGGTTTGGTTGGGACCAGTCGCACGCCGAGCGAAACAGCCGAAGGAATTTGCTCGGACTGCGTCAGGTAATAGGCTATGTCCTCGGCGATCTCGCCGGACACAATGGGAACGGACCCGCGATAAGCGTCTTTGTACACGCCCATCTCATAGAATCCACCTTCACGGATCACGTAGAGCATGCCACCGCCCACTATCCCTCCCACATCGAATTTACTATTGCCGTTCAGCGGCAAATCAATGGACGGATTTTGCACATAGCCGCGCACACGGCCATGCGCATCCGCATCAACGGTGATGCGCTTGATCGGACCAGTGCAATCAAAGATCAACGTTAGCCGCTCCACATCTTTCAACATCGTGCTCAACAAAAGTCCGGCGGTTAACGCTCGACCGAGTGCGGCTGAGGCTGTAGGCGAGGTGTTATGACGTTGGACGGCTTCGTTGACAAGATTAGTCGTCACGGCGGCGACGCACCTGACCATGCCACCGTAAGCCATCGCATGGATCATCAGATCACTGTTCATCGTTGCGATCCTGAATGAACCTGCTTGCCAGATTCGTTGGGCAAACGTTGGCCGGTGGCGCGATCAAACACAGCGTTTCGCAGAAACTGCTCAGTCGTCCATGGCGGCGGCGCTCCGCCCAAGTAGCGATGAAACCATTCCAGGTGCGCTGTATAGTAGAGCGCCATTTCATACCAATTGGGCCAGTGCCCCGCGTTGGAGTAAACGATCAATCGCGACGGCACATTCATCTTTTGCAAAGCGGTGAAAAACTGTAACGACTGCGTATACGGCACACGGTAATCGCGCTCGCCGGTAATGACCAGGCAGGGCGTCTTGAAGTTCTTGACGAAATTCGATGGCGACCACTTTTCGTAATGCTCAGAGTTCCACGGCTGCCCTTTGAGGTCCCACTCAGGAAACCACAGCTCTTCCGTTGCGCCATAAAATGAACGCAGATCATACACACCCATCATTGCTGCCAATGCTTTGAATCGGTCCGTATGCCCTTGCATCCACATCATCATGTAGCCGCCATACGACCATCCCATCGCGCCCATGCGGTTGCGATCAACGTATGGCAGCTTTTCCAGCGCGTCAGTCACTTTCATGAGGTCTTCATAAACGCGTCCACCCCAATCGCCGGAAATGGCCGCCGTGAAGTCCTGACCATAGCCGGTCGAGCCGGTGGGATTGGCAAACGCGACAACATAGCCTGCGCCGGGATAAACCTGCCAGTCGCCGCGAAACGCATCGGCCCACATTTGCTGCGGACCGCCATGCACATTGAGGATCAGCGGATATTTTTTGTTCGGATCGAACCCATGCGGCTTGACGATAAACACATGAATCTTGACGCCGCCGGCGCCTTCAACCCACATAGCTTCCGCCGGTCGAATATCCACTTCATCGGCCACGCGCTGGTTGATGGCGCTCAGGCGCCTGACTTGCGTCACAGACCGACCGGCTAGATCGGCTCGGTAGATTTCGACCGGCTCGCCGACAGACCGGCGGATGTAGACGAGGTATCGTTCGCTTGAATCAAAATCGTATTCATCAATCGTCTTGTCTGCCAAAAGCTGCGTAATCGCCCCCGAATTGATGTCCAGCCGGTAAATTGGGTTCTGCCCTTCCACCGGCGCGGTAAAGTAGATTGTCTGTGAATCACGACCCCATTGAAAATCTTCAACCCAATTGCGGAACGATTCGGTCAATACGCGACTCACGCCAGTCACCCGATCATATATCGCCAGACGAAAGAGATCAGATTCGTAGCCGGGTATTTTCTGGAGCCGATAAGCAATGAATCGGCCATTGGGCGAGTATTTCGGACTGCCGTCGTAAGCAGGATTGGCGCTCGTAATGTTGCGCGGCTGAGCCTGCTTGTCTGTCAACGAGAGAATCCACAGGTCATTATTGGTCGAAGAGGCACGATCTTTATCGCGGTTGCATACATAAACCAGCTCCGAACCGTCGGGCGAGAAATCGTATTGCAGCGGCCCGCCAAGTTGAAATGGTGGAGCGTCAACATCGCCCGGTGTAACATCCCTGACCATCCCGGATTCCACCGACACCAGAAAAATATGCGTGCGAGTGCCGTCCTTCCAGCTCGCCCAATGACGATAGAGCAACTGGTCGGCTATGTGGGCATGCAGCGGTCCTCCTGACCATCGGTCGGCAATGCGTTTATTGCAGGCGTCGTCATCGCCGCATTCAGGATAGACATCGGTCGAAAAGGCAATCCAGCGGCCATCGGGCGACCACAGCGGGTCAGCCACGCCCGTTGACAGACGAGTCAGTTGCCTGGCTTCGCCGCCATTGGTCGGCATCAGGTAGAGGTTAGCCGCGCCGTCTCGCGAGCTGATAAAGGCAATCCAGCGGCCATCGGGCGAAAATCGAGGCGATGACTCGCCTTTGTCACTGTGCGTCATCTGACGGGCGTTGCTCCCATCACTGTTCATCATCCACACGTGACTAACGCGTTTGGCGCGCGGCAAATCGGATGTCGTGAGGACGTACATGATTGATTGCCCATCAGGCGAAATCTGCACATCAGAAATCCCTTTGAGCCGATACAAATCTTCAATGGTGAACGCGCGTTTTTGCGCCTGAACAGAGCCAACGAGGAAGATCACCAGAAGCAGCGTTGAGAAGCGATAGCGGGTCATCGAAGATCACCTCCTACGTGCTCGCCGGCGGCAAGCTCGGATGCGTCTGACGCCACCGGTCATAAGCTGCGATGAAGTTTGGATCGCGCTTTTTGAGTTTCTCATAATCAATTCGTTCGCTCCGTGTCATCAGTTTGTAAGCGAACGGAATTGGCTCCAGGTGCATATCGTCTCTGGCGTTTTCAAACAATATCAAACTGGAGTACGCTGCCTGCTGCAACGCTTCGACAACGGGGCGGCGCACCCTTTCAAATTCGGCCAGCGCCGCCGTCACATCGGAGTGTCGTTGAAAACAACTCGCTAGCGCGATGGCATCTTCCAAAGCCAATTTTGTGCCTGACCCGATGGAAAAATGCGCCGTGTGCAACGCATCACCAAGCAGGACGACATGCTGATGGAACCAACGGGCGTTTTTCACCAGGACGAAGTTGAGCCATTTGACAAAATTATTGGAGAGCAAAGGTTGACCCTCCAAGTCTTCCTTGAAGACATCGGCCAGGTAGGCACAGGTTTCCTGATCCGACTTGAACTGAAACCCACCACGCGACCATGTCGCAGGGTCGCATTCGACAATGAACGTGCTCGTCGTCTGACTGAACTTATAAGAATGCGCGATGTACAGGCCGTCGGCATGCGCTCGAAATGTGAGCGTCAGAGCGTGAAACAGCTTGGGCGTGCCGAGCCAAATGTACTTGTTGGCGCGCACGTCGAGCGAGGGTTGAAACGCATCTTGATAGGTTCGTCGAACCAAACTATTGGCGCCGTCGGCGCCGACCAACAGATCAGCATCGGCAGCCACTTCCCTGACATCGGTGACGTTGGTGTGAAAGCGAAGCTCTACGCCGAGCTGGCGACACCGCTGATGCAGAATGTTCAGAAACCGAATACGTGCAATGCCGGAGAATTTATTGCCGCCAATAGAAATGCGCTGACCGCGATGAACGACATCAACGTTGTCCCAGATTTCACAACTGCTAATGATTTGCTGATATGAATCGAGGTCGTGATCGCGCAGATAGGAAAATGTTTGATCGGAAAAGACGATACCCCAGCCAAACGTATCGTTGGGCCCGTCTCGTTCATACACGATAATGTGATGAGCCGGATCGAGCTTCTTCATCAGAATGGCAAAGTACAATCCGGCTGGACCGCCGCCGATGATCTTGATCTTCATGCTTGATAAACCGTTCTCCCTCCCATGACGGTTTGCAACACGCGCACGTCTTTGATCTCCTCAAGGGGACATGTAAAAGGATTGTGTGACAACACCACAAAGTCGGCATACCTGCCAACCTCGATGGTTCCCTTGACGTGTTCCTCAAACGTGACGTAGCTACCCCATGCTGTGTGCAATTTGAACGCCTGCTCACGGGTCAAACTCAACGTTGGATCAAGCGGCTCACCCTGTCGAGTCGAGCGACTGATGTGTGACCAAACAGCCAGCAGTTGATTGTATGGGCAAACCATCGAGTCAGTCCCACCGGCCACAGGCACGCCATGCTCAATAAACTGTTTGACCGGATTGGCGCGAGCAGCCCGCTCCCGCCCCCAATATCGAATCATGTTACCCCCAAGCGCGTAAGTGTGAACTTGCAACGTCACGACCACACCGAGTTGGCGCATCAATATCATGTGCTCCGGCGCAGCGAGAATGGCATGAATCAACATGAATCGTTTGTCACGGATGGGCTTTTGATGGTCAACCCGAGCAAATACGTTGAGCACCACCCCGATGGCAGCATCTCCGACGGCATGAATGCCTACGCGCCAATTGTTTTGATGAGCCAGCAAGACCATCTCTTGCATCTGCATCGGGTCGAGCACAGGCACACCGGTGAACTGCGGGTCTTCTTGCTCGCCAGGGACAATGCAATAGGGTTGGCGTAACCAAGCTGTTTCCACGCCGCCATCCACAAATAACTTGATGCCATCAACGCGGAAGACCGGATCATAGGGTTCAGCATAAACGCCAAGGGCGCGCACGTTGTCCACCGTTGCTGACGGCCAGTGGAAAAAGCCCAGTCCGACCATGGCCGAGACCCGGATGGGCAACTCCTGCTCTTGTCGCAGGCCGCGATATAGCTCAATTTCGTCTTCTGAAAGTCCCGGTTCGATCAGACTCGTGATGCCGGCAGCCACATACGCGGCTACGACACGCCGCAGGGCTTCTTCTTTTTGTTGTCGCGTCGGCTTGGGAATATGCTTTTGGACAAGGCCGATTGCTGGCGGCTCGAACAGCAGTCCTGTCGGCTCGCCCGTGCGTGGGTCTTTTTTGATTTCGCCGCCGTCGGGATTCTGCGTGTGACGGTCAATGCCGCTCCGCTCTAGCGCCATGCTATTGACCATCAAGGTATGAGCACCGCGCGGCAGAAAGACCGGATGGCGCGGGGCAACGGCATCCAACTCGGCGCGGGTTGGCAATCGCTTCTCCAACAGTTGACTTTCATGCCAAGCCGATGAACAGACGATCCACTCGCCCGGCTCTTTGGTCTCGCTCTGGCGCTTGATGGCCGTCAATACATCATCAAGCGAACGCGCCTGCCCCAGTTGCACCTTGGCCATGTCAAGCCCCGTGTAGAGCGCGTGATTATGCGTATCGTTGAAGCCGGGCAGAACAGCGTGCCCTTGCAAATCAAATTCCTTTGTCTCTGCTGTCTTCAACCGGCGTATCTCTGACGTTGTGCCAACGGCCACAAACCGCCCGTCTTGGATGGCAAACGCCTCGGCCACAGCACACGATTCATCCATCTGAAACACAGTCCCGTTCAGGTAAACGGCATCAGGTCTCATGCTGCCTCCAGCGGTCGAGTTCCAACTGCCGCAGCTCAACGCGACGAATCTTTCCCGTTTGCGTGCGAGGCAGTTGCTCGACAAATTCGATCCTGCGCGGGTACTTGTAGGGAGCAATCTGCTGTTTGACAAATTCCTGTAGCTCCTTGACCAGTTGGTCATCAGGCTGCCAACCCTCAGCCAACACGACAAATGCCTTTGGCACAAATCCCTTCAATTCGTCAGGCGATGCCACCACTGCTACATCCTTGACAGCGGCATGTTGAAGTAAAACCGCTTCCACTTCCGGCCCAGCAATGTTATTCCCAGCGCAGATAATCAAATCATCGGCGCGGCAAACATAGTGGAACAATCCCTGTTCATCTTGCACGAACATATCGCCGGGGAAATTCCATCCACCACGCACATACTCAGCCTGCTTATCCGGACGATTCCAGTACCGACAGCCTGTCGGGCCGCGCACAGCCAATAAGCCGGGCGTGCCCGCCGGCGCCTCGTTCAACTCCTGATCCACCACCTTGGCCTCATAACCCGGCACAACCCGACCCGTGCTGCCCGGCACGGCTTCCTCAAGCGAGTTGGAAATGAAGATGTGCAACATTTCCGTCGAACCAATCCCATCCAGCAACGTGATCCCGGTTCGTTGCTTCCACTCGGAGAAGACCGTTGCCGGCAACGTCTCGCCCGCGCTGACGCCAATGCGCAACGATGCTAGATACTCCGGCAACCGCTCGCCAAAGTCACGAAGCAACATCTTATAGGTCGTCGGCGCACAAAAGACGATGGAAATCCGGTAATCACGGATCGCTTGCAAGAGTCGTTCGGGCGTGAATCGCTCCAGGAGCACCGTTGACGCGCCGGCGCGAAAGGGAAAAATCAGCAGCCCACCAAGTCCGAAGGTGAATGCCAACGTCGGATGCCCGCCGAACACATCGTCTGGGGTCGGACGCAAAATGTGCTTGGAGTACGTATCGGCAATAGCCAGCACATCGCGATGAAAGTGAATCGTCCCTTTTGGAATGCCCGTGCTGCCGGAGGTATAGGCTAGCAGGGCTATATCATCGGCGCGCGTGTTGGCCGGTTGAGCGCTTGGCGCTCGGTTGAGCCAGTCTTCAAAGCGAGCATGCCGACCATTGGTCGAACCAACAACGAGCAGGGTCACGCCCGAAGATGCACTCACAGCGCGTTCAAGCTCTTCCAACAGCTCGTCCTGACAAATCGCCAGACGCGGGCGACAATCATCCAAGATCGTGATCAGCTCACGCGACCGCAGCAACGGCATGGTGGCCACAGCAATGGCGCCGATGCGAAGGATCGAAAGCCAGGCAATAACAAATTCCGGGCGATTGGGCAATCGCAGCAGCACGCGATCCCCTGGCCTGATACCGGCCTCTAGCAACGAGGCAGCAAAACGCGCAACCTGATCGAGCAACTGCCCATAGGTGATTGCTTGTCTCTCCCAGTAAATCGCCACGCGCTGGCCGCGTCCCTGATGAACATTCTCGTCAAGCAATGCGACCGAAGCATTCAGATGGTCCGGATAGACGACGCCGGGCAGCGGCAAGAAGTCCGGCCATTGATCTGGCGGTGGTAACTTATCGCGCATGGCCAGCATTCTACCGTCAAGGATGACCGGCTGGCAATTTCTCCGACGCCGAGATCATTGCTCAAATGCCAACCGCCGACCCGCTGAGCCGAGTCGTTCAGGTCTCGTCAGCAACGTAATGGGCATTCAGCAGATCATACAATGGCGGCGGAAATGGCACGGCGCGGAACTTGTCACGGTCCACGCAAACAACCGTCAGGCGGCCGTTCAATAACACTTCCGGCGTCTCCGAACCAAAGAAAGCAAATTCGTATGTCACGCTTCTCCGCGTGAGCCGCGCAACGCGCAGATGCACCTGCACCAAGTCTTCCCAGCGAATTGGATGGAAGAACGTGCTGTGAACTTCCACGCGAGGCAGCAGGATATTGAACTCATCTAACATGAGGCGTGCATTCGCCCGCAGTTTTCGATAGAGTTCAAACTCGGCAAATTCCACGTACTTGAGCAGGTGAGAAAAATACATGATGCCCGCTGGATCACAATCCACCCAGGGCGCGCGAAACGAGTAACGGATGATCTTATCTTCGCTCATAACTCTCGATGCGCTTCAGCAGAGATACGCCAATGACGATGCCCGTGATGATGAATATGGCAGATGGCGATGGCCAGCGCGTCGGCGGCGTCGTGCGGTTCGGGAACCGCTGGCAGATTCAGAAGGATGCGAACCATCTGCTGGACTTGGTGCTTCTCGGCGCGTCCATAGCCGACGGTCGCGCTCTTCACCTCCAGAGGCGAGTATTCAAAAATGGGCAGCCCAGCGCGTGCAGCCACCAATAACACGACGCCACGAACATGGCCGAGCTTTAACGCACTCTTGACATTGACTGCATAAAACGCTTCTTCAACGGCGACGACGTCGGGTCGAAATGTATCAATAAGCCGCTGGAGCCGGGTCTCGATGTACAACAGCCGGTCGGGGAACGCTCCACCACGCGGCGCGCGAATGGCGCCATACTCAACCGGTTGATGCCGCTGACCGTCTGAATCAATGATGCCGAAGCCAGTGGACTCGCTACCCGGATCAACCCCTAAAACTCGGACTTTCATGAGGGGCGCAATTGTAATCGGCCTGCGCCTCAAGAGCAATGACGGGCAAACAACAAGCTGGTGGATTCTTTCCAATTTAATCTACGGCTGGTAAACTACGCATTCGAGTCTTGATGAAATCTGTTGAACTACTGCTACAACCCGTTTCAGCCGGCGACCTGATTGATCGAGCTATTCGGCTCTATCGGCGACACTTTGGAACATTGTTGGCGATCACGGCGCTGCCAGCGCTCATTGCTGTGCTCGGCGGATTGTTGACCGTTTTCCCTGACGACGATGCCGGATTGTCTATCCTGGGTTCTCTCCTCACATACAGTCTGTCGCCGGTCCTCAATCTGATGCTCATTGGAGGGTTGACCAAAGTCGTCGCGGATCACGTCATGCAGCAACAACCGATTTCATTTGTTCGGACCTGGCAAGTAGTGCTGCATCATTTTGGTCAACTTGCTGGGGTGGCGGTGACCGGATGGTTGCTGCTGCCACTGACCATCATCATGGTAGGTGGCGTCGGGTTCATTAGCATGACCTTTCTGGCCGGGCTGACGAGCCTGATCGTGGCGCCGATGTTCCAAGGATCGAGCAACCTCTGGCCGATAGGAGTTGCGGGTGGGGTGATCAGCGGCATCGTGATCATCATCGGCGGACTGCTTTTTCTGGAGGTTTATGGGAGAGTCATGATGATGCCGGCAGCCGCGGTCATCGAACAGCAGCCAGTTGGTTCAGCCATCTCACGTGGCATTCGGCTTGGCGCAAAGAACGCGCTCACCGTCCTTGCTGTGCTGGCGTTCGAGTATTGCTTGGCGTGGTCTATTGCGCTGGCGCTAGGCGTTTTTTTGGGCGTTGACGCGGCTATTGCTGGCCTATCCTTGCAAAACATGCCGACGCAAACGGTGGCATTGACGTTCAGCATTCTGCTGCAGTTTGGTAATATCATCTCTGCGCCTGTCGCTGCCGTGGCATTCGCGCTTTTGTACTTCGACAATCGCATACGCAAAGAGGGACTCGATGTTGAATGGCTGGCTCAACAGATTCCATTCGCGCTACCCTCGACAGCAACGATGACAATGGTGGAGGAACCATGAAGCTAATGCGCCACGCTGCTGTCGGTGTATTGGCCGTATGGCTGCTGCTGCCGGCGCCGGCCTGGCCAGTCCCGCTCTCCGATTATCAGCAGCGACTCCAACAAAGCCTCCGAAGGCTGCAAGCTGCTTCACCCACGCAACGCGCTCAAGTCTTAGAACAACTCGTCTGGCTATTGCCGCAAACAGAAGCAGTCAGCGTCGCAGAGCAAACCGTGCAGGTTGATAATGCCTGGCTCCATAAGTCCGTTGAAGCGTTCATGAACGAGGCAGACTCGCAACTGCGTGAAAAGCTGTACGCCGACATTGAAGCTCATCTGGCTCTCTTACTTGAGCAAGTCCATCGGGCCAACGCAAGGCCATCGCCATCGGAGCGATCCCGATTGATGGCCATCTTGAGCCGCAGCGAATTTCTCCATGATCGCTCAGAGGGTTGGATGGCACGCTTTCGGCGCTGGGTGTCTGAACAGCTCATTCAGTTATTCGACTGGTTGCCAGGATGGCGACGCGATCAGACTCCCTGGACAGGTGGATTGAAATTGGTTGTGTGGATCATGATTGGTTCGGTCAGTCTTCTCTTGATCCGCTCCCTACATCAACGCACAAAACGAGCGGCTGGTGAAAGACGCTCGCTTCCTCCGGCGCTGCTCGGCGTCCAAATCGCGCCACACGCCACACCCAAGGAGTTCAGCGCCAAGGCCAGCGAATTAGCCGAACACGGCGATTATCGTGGAGCTGTTCGCTACCTTTACATCGCGCTATTGTACCATTTGCATCAGCATGGCCTGCTCCGATTGGATGCGTCTTCTACAAATCATGAATACGTGCAGCGATTGCGCCACGAGTCAACGCTTTTTCCAGAGGTGCAGTCCATGACACACCAATTTGATTCAATATGGTACGGCCAGCAGATGCCATCTGAACAACACTACCAGTCGTTTTACCAACAGTACCAGAGGACGGTGACCGCCCTGAGCCATCGTTGATCACAAGCCGATGAAACGCGCGACAACAAATAGTCTCATCGTGTTGATCATCCTGCTGGTGCTTGTCGGTTTGAATCTTGTGCTATACACCGATCCTTACGCGGATGAAGAAACCGAAGAAACCGGTAGCCGTTCAACCTACAGCGCGCGTCCCTACGGCACACGCGCTTTTTATCTGCTGCTGCAAGAGCTTGGTTATCGCACAATTCAATTCACCGACTCGTTAGAACGGCTTCACGCCTATCCCGACATCAAGGCGCTGTTCATTATCAGCCCTTCACTGCTTTATCCATACACCTCACAAGAACTGAGCGTTGTTGAGGCGTGGGTGAAGGCCGGCGGCCACCTCATCATCATTGATCGTGAGATCAACTGGTCCCTGGCTGATGGCGCGATTCATCTTGAGACTTACTCGAAGTACAAACAGTGGCAACGCCCGCGCGTCCTGCAGCCGACCCCTTTGACGGTCGGCGTCAATCACATTCAACTCACAGAGTTCGCTCAGGGAGTGACCGTCCATAATACACCAAGCGTCGCTCATATTGGTGATGCTGATGGCGTCGTGCTCCGTGAATTCCGTCATGGCCACGGGCGTATCGTGCTGTTGGGAGAGCCATACATTGTTGCGAACAATGGCATCACTCAAGCCGACAATCTGACGCTCGCCCTCAACCTGGTCCGCAGCCTCCCGGCAGGCATCATTGCCTTTGACGAACATCACCATGGATATGGGTTGGCTCACGTCACGAGGCAAGGGCTGGTTGGCCTTGGCATCAATCTCTATCGCTACTTCAAGTCAACACCAATTCTTTGGCTGCTTGCGCAAACCGCGCTGCTGATGGGCGCATGGGTTTATTCACGCGGGCGACGCTTTGCTCGTCCTATGTCATTGCCTCAAACCGAGCGCTGCCGATCATTGGAATACGTCGCTGCCATGGCGAACCTGGCTCAGCGACATCATCTGCGAGGCTTTGTCATAGAAACGTTTCATCAGTCGCTCGAACGCCGATTGAGGTCGGCGCGCAAAACCACTGACGCCAATTGGGAGCCTGGCGCGCCCCTCAATCAGGGAATCGCTCCCGACGACCTCAACCATTTGCTCACACTCGGTCGTTCGGCGGCTACGGCCCAAGCAATCAGCGATGATGAGCTGGTGAAATGGGCACGAGCCATCCGGCAGTGGGAAGCGCACCTTGGAAACAGCAAACTATGACAACACACGTTCACGAGATCACAGAGCATATCCGTCACGAGCTTCACAAGGTGATCGTCGGCCAAGAGCACGTCATTGATCAGATTCTGGTCGCCCTTTTCGCCGAAGGTCACGTTTTAATAGAAGGCGTGCCGGGCATTGCCAAGACCTTGCTCGTTAAGGTGCTGGCGCGCGTCTTAGGACTGCGGTTCAGCCGCATTCAGTTCACCCCTGACTTGATGCCCGCTGACATCACCGGAACCAATGTCTTCAACATGGCGACCGGCAGTTTTTCACTGCGCAACGGCCCTGTGTTTACCGACCTGCTGCTGGCCGATGAGATCAATCGCACGCCCCCGAAAACGCAGGCCGCGCTGCTGGAAGCCATGGAAGAGCGTCAGGTCACCATTGATGGCTCCTCATATCCTCTGCCGCCGTTATTCATGGTTTTCGCCACGCAAAATCCTATCGAATACGAGGGCACGTATCCGCTCCCTGAAGCTCAACTGGATCGCTTCCTGCTCAAAATCTCCATGCCGTATCCAACTGCCGAGCAAGAGCAACAAGTCGTGTTACGCTGGCACAGCGGCTTTCACACGCTCCACCTGGATGAGGTTCCACTCAATCCATTAAATGGAGAAGCCGTTATCCAGGAATGCCGTCGCACAGTTCGCGCCGTCACCGTCGAAGATGGCATTATGCATTACCTGGTTTCCATTGTCCGTCGAACGCGCGAGATGATTCAAATCGGCTGGGGCGCAAGCCCCCGCGCCAGCATCGCCTTACTGCTCTGTAGTAAAGCGCTGGCGGCAATGCGTGGTCGCTCATTCGTGCTGCCCGACGACGTCAAAGAAATGACCAAACCGGTGCTGCGTCACCGAATTGTCCTACGTCCAGAAGCCCAAATAGACGGCCTTTCCCCCGATGATGTGCTGGATGAAGTGATCCATCACGTGGAAGTGCCACGATGAACCACCGGTCACGAACCACCAAGCACGAGTGCAAGCTATGAATTTCATTTTTGCCAGACGATTCTTTTGGCTGCTGGCGCTCGGTCTGCTGCCATTGTCATTCAGTTGGATGATCCCAGCACTTGTGGACATCACCATCGGATACAACCTGCTGTTGTTTTTGGCGGCATGGTTCGACAACGCGCAAACAGGGCGATTGATGAACTTGCAGGTCGAGCGCCACGTTCATCACCATCTCTCACTGGATGCCAAGAACGCGGTCACATTGCGCCTCTGGAACCACTCACTCCGAGCCGCGACGATCCAACTTGAAGACGAATACCCCCCAGAGATGGAAGCCTCGCACACGCGCCTTCACGGTTCAATCGGCCCGGCCGAGGCGCTCACCCTCTCATACACCCTGAGACCAAACAAGCGAGGCGACTTCCAGTTTGGAAAGACAGTATGTCGGGTTCTCGGCCCATACAAATTGGTCTGGCGTCAAATCGCCTTCAACACCGGCCAGGGGGTGCGCGTCTATCCGAATTTTCGTCAAGCTCGTCATCTGGATTTGTACGCCCACCGCCACCGCCAGATGCTTGTCGGACAGAAACGTCAGCGATTTCGCGGCCATGGGCGAGAATTTGAATCGTTGCGCGACTTTGTCACCGGCGACGAGATTCGCCACATTGCATGGACAGCTACGGCGCGGCGCGGACGGTTGATTACCCGTCAGTATCAAATTGAGCAAAACCAAAACCTAATGATTATGCTCGATACAGGTCGGCTGATGAAGGCGCAAATTGATCGCCTCAGCAAGCTCGACCATGCCATCAATGCGGCGCTGGCGCTGGCTTACGTTGGGTTGAGCGGCAACGATAACGTTGGTTTGCTCATCTTTAACCGGCACGTTCGCGCCTATGTTCCCCCGCATCATCGTCCGCGGCAGCTTAATGTCTTGTTAGAGACGCTCTACAACGTCGAAGCGGAACTCGTTGAATCCAACTATGCACAGGCGTTTCAATACTTCACCGCGCGCAACAAAAAGCGATCGCTCGTCGTGATCCTCACGGACATCATTGACCGTGAATCATCGGAGCAAATGCTTGCCTATACCTCCCTGCTCACAACGCACCATTTGCCATTGCTCGTGACTATTAGCGATGTGGATTTACATCAGTTGGTGCAACAGGTGCCGGCTAAGCTGGCTGATGTGTATCAACAGGCTGTGGCAGAAGAATTGCTGCACCAACGACGCCAAGCGCTAGCGCATTTGAGCAGTCGCGGAGGATTGGTCCTTGATGTGCCAGCGGGAAACATGGCTGTTGAGCTGGTCAATCAATACCTGGAAATCAAAGAGCAAGGGCTGCTGTAAGAGAATGGTCAATAGCGCGAGCGGCGTAGCGCGAACATGGCATTATCATCAGGTCAAACTGGAGCGTTTCACCAGTTCAGCATTGGCGCGACGACGACGAATCAGGATCACCACCAATACGGTGGCAACCAGCACGGCGAAGATGATCGGATACTGCGTTTGCAGCACCTGGGCTGCTCGATCACCGAAGCGCGCGCCCATGTATCCTTCCACCCCGTAGCGAATGAGTCGTCCGACCAGCACGCCAGCGAAGAATTTTCCTCTCGACATATTGAACACGCCGGCAGCGATGATGATCAATTTCATCGGGAAAGGGGGCGGAGCCATGACTGCTGTGATCACAGCCCACAGCGCATGCTGATCCATCTTTTGCGTGACCCATGCTCGGCGGCGTGGCTCAAAGCGGGATAAAGCCACTGGCCCGCTGATGCGACCAATTCCGTAAAGAACCAGGCAACCCAGCGCCGAGCCAATGGCAGCGGCCAACACGATCAACGGAACTTGCGCCGGTTGTTGCCACGAGAGGAAAAGCACGAGCGCATCAGGCCCACCGGCCATCGGCACGCCGGCTGAATCCAAAAAAGCTATCACAGCCAAACCAGGCGCGCCCAACGTCAACAAGAATTGCTTAGCGGTTTGGAGGAAGCTCACAAAACGTCGGGTCCACCTTCTATCGAATTAGACATCAGCGACGCCGGCGGCGAGTCCGAGGCCTTGCTGCCAGCTTCGATACGCGCCTCAAACAAACGGTAAGCGACAAAGGCAATGAGGACCACCACGACAATGATGAGCACAACCAGCAGCGAATGCTCCTTGATGAACGTTTCCACTTGCTCACCAAAAAACACGGCCAACAACCCCATCGCAAAATATCGAACAGCCCGCGCCAACGCGACTGTCATCACAAACTGTCGAACCGGAAATTGTAACGCGCCGGCCGTCGCCACAAATGATTTGAACGGCGTCGGAGGGGGACAAAGAGCAGGAATGATAATGGCCAACGACCCATACTGAGCGAAAACTTTCTCAATGGTCCTCACCCGCGAGGCAGAGAACCACCGATGAAGAAATACCTGCCCACCCTTGCGAGCAACGCTATACAACATCAAACAACCAACCACTGAGCCGGCAGTCGTGATGAGCGGCCAAAACAGAATCTCACGGGGACGATTCGCCACATTAGTGACGACAATGATGTCGTTGATTTCAGGAATACTGAGGAAGGAAGAATCAAGAACAGCAATTAAAAATACACCCCACGGACCTAAGGATTGCAGTGAATCAATGATCTTCTCCATCGCCGCCTTCTTGGTCTCGCTTCATCATTGGGTTCACCGGCAATCGTGAGCTATGGCTTATTGAATCTTTAAGGTATACCGTCCTGTCCCGTCTTTGTGCAGGCTGTTGACGCGAATATGATAACGACCGGTGTAGCTGAGCGTGATTTCAATCCGAGCCGTGCGCGTATCCGCATCAGCGGAACTGCTGATCAGCTCGGTTCCGTCACGATCCATCAATGCCAGATATGGCTCAAAACTGGTCGAGGTCAATTCAATCTTGATCCGTTGTCCGGCTTGCCCTTCAAACACATACCGATCATACAGCGATCCATCCAGCGGCAACCGTTTGTCCCCCTCACTCAGGCTCCCCACGCGTGTTTCACCCACCTGAATGGTTGACTGAGCTAGCAGGGTCGAAGGCATGATGACCAGTGTAAGCAACGTCAGTTGTCCGATAAACCTCCACATACAAATGCTCCTCTGTCAAATTGACGGTGGTTCGATGAAGGCCAGTCGGTTCAGGTTGTACACCCTGACCAGACTGGAAAACGACGCGGGGCGCTCTCGCACCCTTGCAAACTGCCATGGTGAAAGTTTCATTCCCACGATCTGGAACCCCACACACAAGGCCGTTAGTATAGCGCATGGAGGAAAACAAGGCCAAGCCTTTTTGCGTGTAGATGCTTCTTGATCCGCTGCAGGATTTCCCCAGCCCGCCGTCGAGCAATCAGCAGAATGTTCTCGTCGGATTGCAAATCATGCAACAGCGGAACAAACTTGACCGGCTCGGCAATCCAGCCGTTGTTTATCTCCCGTTGCAGCGCCATCAGCTCTTTGTCCAGACCAAGCGGCTCATACTGACGAACCAGTTGCAATGTGAACAGCCGCGTCTCTTGGGTAGTAATATGCCGAAGCAAATTCGCCAGCTCACGCATCACAGGATGCTGCGTGTGATTAAAGCTCACCTGCCGTTGGCGTTCCCCTTGACGCACCCGCCAGGTGATCGTGCCCAGATGCGACAAATCGCGCTTGGATTGATAATTCTCCTGGCTGGTGAGGAACTGCATCTGCGCCACGTAGCCGTCAATCTGATGGACCGTCTCCGGCAGCAGGCTCAGATCCAATCGAATCGGCTCTTCGTCATTTTTTCGACGGAAGATGAACTGGCCACGCCCGGTTTGATTGAAATACATCTCGACCCAGCTCAAGTCCATCATGGTTGACTCGAACCGGTAGTAGTATTCGGTTTGGCCGACGCCGTGATCGAGGCTCGGCGATTGCGCGCCCTGAGCCCACGCCACGATCAACGCGCCCATCAGTGCCAGCCATCCCCTATGCCACATGCGCCACTCCACAACGATTGCCATAACCAGCTCATTGTAACCTGACAGAAACCAGTTTGGAAACGCCCGGTTCCTCCATGGTGACGCCGTGAAGAGATTTGGCCGCCTGCATGGTGATCTTGTTATGAGTAATGATAATGAACTGCGTTTGGTCGCTCATCTCTTGAATTTTTTGAGCAAAGCGCCGAATGTTGACATCATCCAGCGGCGCATCCACTTCGTCCAGCAAACAAAACGGACTCGGCCGGTAGCGAAAGATGGCCAGCAGCAGCGCAATGGCCGTCATGGATTTCTCTCCGCCGGATAACAGATTGATGTTCTGCAACCGCTTGCCTGGCGGTTGAGCAATGATGTCAATGCCGCTTTCCAAGGGGTTCTCTTCATCCAGCAGCACCATCCGCCCTTGCCCGCCACCAAACAGCTCTTGAAACACTTCGCCAAAATTGGCATTGATGGCTTCAAACGCCTCCAGGAACCGGCGACGCGAACGACGCTTGATTTCCTCCAATGCTTGCTCAGTAGCCGCAATAGAGGTCAGCACATCTTGCCGCTGCGCGCTCATGAATTCCCACCGTTCTTGCTGCGCTTGCAGCTCCTCCAGCGCAACCATGTTGACCGGACCAAGCTCCTCTATACTGAGCCGCAGGTGTTGCACCCGTTGCTTGACGGCTGCCATGTCTGCAAGGTCCGTCTTAGTTTCAAGCGGGTTGCCACTTTCAGTAACGAGCCGGATCACCTCCTCCAGCTCCTGAGCCAGCTCGTTGAGACACATCTCCTGTAAGTGGCGAGCGTCAGAGATAAGCTGCGCGCGCTCCACTTGCAAGCGACTCATCTGTTCACGCGCCTGTTGTTCGTCTGCTCTTCGCTCATCTAACAGAGCCTGGAGTTGATCAGCGTGCCGATGCAATTGCTCAACCTGGCGAGCAGCTTGTTCAACCTGCTCTTCAAGTGCTGATCGCTCTGCCGCTAATTGCTCGATAGCTTGCTCAATCATCGCCAATGAGTCTTGCAGATGGTCGGTCTCTTCGCCGACTGACTGGAATTGCTGGGCATTGCTCTGAAGCAGATTGGTCATCTGTTGTTTGCTGCGCTGTAATCGTTCGTAATCCGCTTGGAGGCTACGATGCCGCTCCAGCGCGGTGGCTACCTCCGACCGCTTCAGAGAGACCAGCTCCGCCAGGCGATCAGCCTCGCCACGGAGGGCTGCCAATTCCGCTTGAGTCCGGTCATGCTCAGCCCCAATGTGATTCAACTCGACCTCGGCCTGCTGACGAGCTTCGGTTAGCTTCTGGTGTTTCTCTTGTAATTCCGCGAGGTCGTGCTGGGCTTGAGCGATTTCAAATTCAACCACGCGCAGGTGCTGTTCGGCTCGCGCTCGATCGTTATCCAGGGCGCTCAGTTCAAGGTTCCGTTCCCATGCAGCTTTGTCGGCAGCCTGCTGTTGTGAGCTAGCCTCGTCTACCTGCTGCTGAAGCTCATCAGCCCGCTGTTGAGCGATAGCCAGTTGCTGCTGAGCGCGCGTCAGCGCTTGAGTCAGCTCACTGACGCGAGCAGTCAGGTGGTGAAGTTCTCGTTTCATCCCGAGCAAGCTTTTCACATCTTGGCCGGGTGAGCCACCAGCAACAAACTGACCAGCGCGCACACGATGCCCTTGCGGCGTTAGAAAGAGCCGCTGGCCATCGTCAAAGGAAAGGCGCAACGCCGTCTCCAAATCGGCAACTACCCGCGACGCGGCAAGCTCAGGAAAAGCCCGTCGGAACACATCACTGAGTCCAGGCCGAAGGTTGAGCACGTCCATCAACGACACCATCGCGGCGTTGCTTGACGAGGCCACGGATTCACCATCGGCGGCCATTGCCTTCCCCATCTCAGGAGCAGCCTCGCCACCGTGAAATCCCACGACCAGAAACGAGCTTGGCCCAGACTGTGTTTGCTCAAGGAAAGCCAGCGACTCCAGCGCATCATCCAGCGTGGGCACCAACACCGTTTGCAGAGAATCGCCCAACGCCGCTTCCACCAAACGTTCATGCGCCTCGGCGACCTGAACAAAATCGGCCAACGTGCCCAGCAGCTTGACCTGCGGGTTCGCCGCTCCCCACTCAAACAACCGTTGAACGGCTGGCGAACAATAGGCGTGACGCCGCTCCAGTTCCTGCAGCACGAGCAATCGTTCTTCAACGCTCAAGCGTTCTCGTTCAAGCGCGGCCACGGCTCGCTCCTGCTCAGCCTGCTGCGCGCGCGCGTGCTTCATCTCACGTTCCAATTGCTCTCGTTGCTGCTTCAGGCGCTCAGCGTATTCACGGTCGGTGGCTACTGCTTGGCTCAGCGCAACGTGTTGCTCCTGCAGACTGCGGCGTCGAGCATCGGCGCGTTGATATTCCGACTCCAATCCATTTAATTGCCGGCTGACGCGCTCTATATCGAGCTCAACCTGGCGGGCAGCATAACGCAAGTTCGCATGATGATTGGTCTGCTCCAGCAGGCGGCGGCGCCACTCGTCCAACTGCGCTTCGACTGTCTTGAGCCGAGCCATGGCGTCCTTGTAAACACACTCCTGCTCGATCAACTCGGCTTGACCAGATTCCACCGCGCGCGTCAACGATTCGACCTCAATGCTGCATCGCGCTAGCTCGTCTTCCAACGCGGCCAACTGCTCCCGCAATGCGACCTCGTCTTGTTGCAAATCTACGCGCTTAGATTGCAATCCTGTGATATGCTCCAGACAGCTTGTGCGTTGACTTCGCGTTCGCTCAAGTTGAAGCTCCGTCGCGCTCAATTGATCACGCAGCTCGTTCAGCGTCGCTTCATGCTGGCGTGTGGCATCAATCACCTGACGATACTGCGCCTCTAATTGACCGACTTCGGCTTTGAGCTGGGCATGCACACGGCTTGCTTCGTCCAAACCGTGATCAATTGCTTCCAGCTCGGATTCGAGGCGAACTGCTTCCGCCGTGAACAACACCCGCAGCAATCCTCGCAGCTCATCTTTGAGCCGTCGGTAGCGACGCGCCTTGGCTGCCTGACGCTTGAGCGATTTGATCTGCCGGTCCAACTCAGCCATGATGTCATCAATGCGCGCCAGGTTTTGTTTCGCCGATTGGAGTTTCAGTTCGGTGGCGCGTTGGCGCATACGAAACCGAGTGATGCCAGCAGCCGATTCAATAACGGCCCGGCGCTCAAATGGTTTCGCCGTGATGATCTCGCCGACATGGCCCTGCCCGATGATGGCATAATGGCCTGGACCTAAGCCGGTGCCGGAAAACAGATCATAGATGTCTCGCAACCGCACACGACGGCCGTTGAGCAAGTATTCGCTTTCGCCGGAACGATACAATCGCCGTCCAATCGTGATCCTTTCACCCGGCGCCACATTGATGCTTAATGGTATGGCCGGCGCTGCGGCACCGTTGCCATCAGAGGGACCATCAGCCGAATCTTCGTCACGTCGGTGGCCGTTGGAGACAGACAGCTCCCGCTCGGCCACGAACGTCAGCGTCACCTCGGCCATGCCAACAGGTTGCCGGGTGCGTGTGCCTTGAAAAATCACATCCTCCATTTTGCCGCCGCGCAACAGCCGGGCGCTTTGTTCACCAAGCACCCAGGTGATCGCATCGGACAAATTCGACTTGCCACATCCATTTGGACCAACCACGGCGGTGATGGTATCGGTGAGGATGAGTTCGGTTTGATCACAAAATGATTTGAACCCGCGTAGCTCCAGCTTTTCCAACTTCAACATATTCTCTTCTGCCCCCTCTGCGGGTTGCTCGCCACATCTGGGGCAAGCAGCGCCTGCTTCTGCAACATATTCCTCATCAGCCCCAACAGGTGCACCTGCCTCGAAATTCGACCGCAATATACTGTAGCCACGCGGCGATTGTCAATTCACCGCTGCCGGAGGCCACTTGTTGTTGCTCCGTCTACTCCGACCGGAAACGCCTGCGCCAGCGGCTGACCCGCGCTGAGGGAACATCGGACGGAGAACAAATGACAAATGCGCAGCCCATGTGCTACAGTTATCGCCCCTTTCAGACAGGGATTCAGGCTTTGATAGAACAAGCGAAGGAGTCACTATGAAGATTTACACCGGGCAAGACATCCGCAATGTGGCTGTCGTCGGACACAGTCATGCAGGCAAGACATCACTGGTGGCCGCGTTTCTCTTTGATGCCGGCGTCACCGAACGCCTCGGCAGCGTTGAGCACGGCACGACCATTACCGATTATGACGAAGATGAAATCGAACGGAAAACCTCCATTCATACCGCGCTCGCTTATCTGGAGTGGAAAGGCAAAAAGATCAATCTGCTGGATACGCCGGGCTTCAATGCGTTCATTCACGACGCCAAACCGGCTGTACAAGTGGCCGAGTTGGCGCTGTTTGTCGTAGACGCGGTGGACGGCGTACAAGTGCAAACCGAGAAAGCCATCGCCTATGCCAATGAGTTTGAGCGACCGCGAATGATCGTCATCAATCGCGTGGATCATGAACGCGCTGATGTGCCGGCCGTGCTCCAATCCATCAGCGAAGCGTTTGGACGTGAAGCCATCCGCCTGCAACTGCCCATCGGCAATCACAAAGAATTCACCGGCGTCATTGATCTGGTGAAACAAAAGGCCTACGTGTTCACACCCGATGGCAGCGGTCAATTTCAAGAACAATCCATTCCAGATCACCTACAAGCTGATGCCCAATCCGCGCGTGAAGCGCTCATTGAAATGGTGGCTGAAAGCGATGACGCATTGCTCGAAAAATTCTTCGCCGAGGGGACGATCTCGGACGATGAGTTAATCCCCGGCATCCGCAAGGCCGTCGCCGAGCGCAAGTTGATCCCGATTATGTTCTCGGCGGCCACGCTCAACATCGGCGCGCAGCCGATTCTGGATTCTATTGTGAGTTATGGTCCATCACCCTACGATCTCAGTCCTGTGCGCGGCCGCGCCGGCATTGGTGCAGACGCGCCGGTGATTGAACGGCCTGTTGCTGACGATCAACCCTATTCGGCATACGTGTTCAAAACGATCGCAGACCCATTCGCCGGGCGCATCACCGTGTTCAAGGTTCAATCCGGTATCATGAAATCGGACATGAGCGTCTATAACATCACCCGGAACGCGCAGGAGCGGCTCGGCCCGATCCATTTAATCAAAGGAAAACAACTTGAAAAAATTGCCGAGGCCCACGCAGGCGACATCGCGGCTGTCACCAAATTGAAAGAGACCACCACGGGCGATACCTTCACTGACAAGGCCAATCCGATCGTCTATCCGCCACTGGTCTATCCCCAAGGGGCGATCGCCTTCGCTGTCGAGCCTAAGACACGCGGTGACGAAGACCGGCTCTCCACAGCAATGCAAAAGCTACTGGAAGAAGACCCGGCGCTGCGGCTGGAGCGTGATCCACAGACCAAGGAGTTTCTCTTATCGGGAACAGGACAGGTACACATTGAAGTCACGGTGAATCGTCTGAAAAAACGCTATGGTGTGGAAGTCACGCTACGCACGCCCAAGGTTCCCTATCGGGAGACAATCCGCAAGCGTGTCGAAGCGCGTGGTCGCCACAAGAAACAGACCGGCGGTCGTGGTCAATTCGGTGATGCCACGTGCGTGTTCGAACCGCTGCCGCGCGGCGCAGGCTTCGAGTTCGTAGACAAAATCTTCGGTGGCGTGATTTCGCAACAATTGCGCCCGGCAGTCGAAAAAGGCATCATCGAAGCCGCTCTCAACGGCCCGGTGGCCGGCTATCCGGTGGTTGATTTCCGCGTCGAGCTGATTGACGGCTCGATGCACCCGGTGGACTCTGACGAACTCTCCTTCAAGCTGGCCGGACGGAAAGCATTCCGCGAGGCGATGCCTAAGGCCGACCCTGTGCTGCTGGAACCAATCATGAACGTTGAGGTGACCGCCCCGCAGGAATTCGCCGGCGATCTGATCGGCGATTTGAACTCGCGCCGCGGCCGTATTCAAGGCATGGACACTAAAGGGAACCAGCAAGTTGTCAAAGCGCAAGTGCCACTGGCTGAAATGTTGCAGTACCAATCCACGCTCAATTCGATCACCGGCGCACGCGGAAGCTACACGATGGAATTTTCGCATTATGATGAAGTGCCAGCTCACCTGGCGCAAAAGATCATCGAGCAGGCACGCGCCGAAGGCCGCATCAAGGCCGAGGAGGAATAGCTCGACCCAACCATTGTGTGAGTTTGAGAATGTGACACAGGCGTTCCCGCCTGTGCTCGATTTTCATTCTTGTGGCGTGCCATCGCATAGGGGTGAGACCCTTGAGAATGTGACACAGAAGTTGGCACAGGCGTTCCATACTCTGCGCGATTTACATTC
>JANWZE010000069.1 GCA_025054955.1 Blastocatellia bacterium
CGGAGGTAATCCTTTTTCTCCAGCTCGCACTCAAACACGCTGTATTGCACCCACTGTCCGTAGGACTTCAGCGCCTTGTGGATCCTCGTGCGGCGTTTGTCTTCCTGGACATCGTATGAAATCACAATGAACATGATCCGTTCGTGATCCGTGATTCGTGATCCGTGACTCCTGATCTGTGATTCGTGATCTATGATTAACGGTCAATGTCAACAAACAAGGGATACTGACTACTTCACCACCAGTGGCACGTATCGGTCAAGCTCTCCGGTGATCGTTTTGGCGAGTATCCGAGCTTGCAGTTCAAAGCCTCTCAGATACGAGACCTTGTACCCAAACACCGGATGCTGAAACTCAGTCAGCTTGCGTTCCTCATATTGGCGAAGAAACGTCCGGCGCGCTGAGTCCTTCATCAGCACGACGCCGCCAAGGTGAGTCTGGAAATCTTCAGGCGCGACCATTCGCTTGTTGATGAGAGTGAGGACAACCGAATCAACAATAATGGAGCGGAACTCTTCCATCAAATCGAGGGCGAGGCTCGGCTTGCCATGACGGTCGGCGTGAAGAAATCCGACGTAAGGATCCAGGCCGACGATCTGAGTAGCGGCCATCAGATCATGCATCAACAGCGTGTAACCGAACGAGAGCATCGCATTGACTGGGTCGCGCGGCGGACGCTTAAGGCGTCTTTCAAAGCGAAAGCCATCGGCTTTGATCAGCGCGTCGAATGCTCCGAAATAAGCGGCGCTGGCCTCACCTTCGTGCCCGCGAATCTGGTCGAGCGTTGTGGCGAAGGGGAGCGCGTCTTGGGCGTGTTTGATGCGCTCGACTGCGGCGTCAAGCGTGATGAAGCGGTCGCTCGATGGGTCTTCCTCAGAACGGCGACTGCGAACAAGCATCGTGCGCATGTTGGCGAGCTTGCCGGCTACGAGAGCGCGGGCGACCTCTTTGACAGTCACCTCTGCGTCAGCGGCGCGATATTGCGCCCGGCGCAGAATCACATTGCCGTTCACCGGCGGCTGAAAGTGACCAAGATAGCGCCCAGCGTGGCTCAAGTAGCAGAGCGGAATGTTGTGCTCTAAGAGCGCCTGAACTGTCGCCGCCGTCACGGTCACTCGACCTAGGAGAACAATCGAAGAAACTTTGAGCATCGGGACATCAATAAGGGTCTGTTTCTCCTTGGTGACCTTGAGGCGTTCATCCACTTTTCGCAGCACTGCATCCTCGGTTGTAATGTAAAGGGTGGCCATTGCTATTTCTCTTTTTTGTGGTGTTGGTAAAGCTGGGTCAGTTTGTGACGTTTTGGGTCGAAGTGCCGACGGATGTCTTCGAGCGATTTGAAGAGGTATGCGGCGCAGTAATGGCAAAAGATGGATGTGCCGAGCAGCCGGATGATGCTGCTGCGGAAATCAACCTCCCCTCTCCTGAAACTGTCCCACACTTCTGGGTCTGGTTCTCCGCAACCAATTTCTCTGTCGCACTGTGACATATACATCGTCAACCTCCCGTTACTGAGTTTGAGATGGTGAGTCTGACTAATTTCTCCGTCTCCCTGGGCAGACAGATGGGATAGAGGGAGCAACCTTTGCACCGTGGCCCGTAGACGGCCGGCGGGCGCTCTTGAGTCATCAGCAGAGAGCGTACGGCTTCGATTGTCAGGATTGTGTGGCGCCGAATCTCAGCGTCCAGCTTCACCGCTTGCCGCCGCGCCGTCGCCGCGTAGTAGATGTAGCCGACCTCAATCGGTTCACAGCCGATCATCTCTTCGAGGCAGAGCGCCTGCGCGCAGAGTTGCAACTGATCGTTTTTCCAATCGCCTCGGCGACCTTTCTTGATTTCGACAGGATAGATTTTTCCGTCGCGCTCTTCGATGACATCAGCCTTGCCGTAGAGTCCATGGCGTTCCGAATATAACCAGACGGAGCGAAATTGTGTGGTGTCGCCGCGACGGATGGCGCTCGGTTCGTCGGCGCGCGCGTGAAGGATAGAGCCTTCGACTGTGTGTTCGTTGTCAAAGAACTCTCCTTCGCAGTAAATCAGGTAACAGCGCCTGGGGCAGTAGTCGAATTGATTGAGCGCAGAGATGAGGATGTAATCTTCTCGGTTCATAGATCATAGAACACGGATGACGCCGATCATGCCAATGCGCGCGGATCACCTCGGCCAATATCCGCTCAATCCGCGTCATCCGCGGTCCAACAGTTTCCGTTCGTTGGAAAACACTTTGCGTCTGAACTCTGGCTTCGGACCGAAGTTCAATAACAGCCCGACTTCGATTTCTGTGGCTTTCAGGTAATTGATGAGCTGAGCTTCGTGGGCCGGAGCAAGCGCCTCTGCCGCCTTCACCTCAATGATGACAGCCGGATCAACAATCAAGTCGGCATAGTAGTCCCCAACCTCTACTCCGTCGTAATAGACCTTGATCGGCGCTTGTTGTAATACACTCCATCCCAGCCGACGCAGCTCGATAGCCAGTGCGTTTTCGTAGACCTTCTCCAGGAAGCCATAGCCCAGAATGTTGTAGACCTTGTAAAACACCTTGATGATTTGCTCGGTCAACGTTTCATGTTTCAGATCAGGTCGCATGCGTACCCCCTTCATAGAACACGGATGACACTGATGACGCCGATCCCCGCCGATCCAGCCATATCTGCGAACATCCGCCTCATCCGCGTTATCCGCGTTCTATAATTCGCCGAACCGTACCGCAGCCGAAGCTTGTTTTCTTCCCCAGACCCATGAAGAATGCGGCGTCGGCCAGCAGATTGACAGCATATACGAAGCTGAGGACAGGGCTGCCGGTGATACGGTAAGTGGCCTGTCCAACAAAGCCGGTGATGCGTCGCCCGCCGCCAACATTCATGATGGCTGAGCGAAGTTGGAAT
>JANWZE010000070.1 GCA_025054955.1 Blastocatellia bacterium
CCCAAGGGCGCGACGCCGCTTTGGCCTGCCGCGGAGTGTCAGGACAGAAAGCGACGTCGCCTCTTCGATCGGCCGGCCCACTCCAAGATAGAGTCAGTGTTTATGAGAATGCGTTTTGGAGTGCGGCGGCAAGCCCCCAAGGGCGCGACGCCGCTTTGGCCTGGCGCGGAGTGTCAGGACAGAAAGCGCCGTCGCCGCTTCGCTCTGCCGGCGCACTCCAAGATAGAGTCAGGGTGTATGAGAACGCGTTTTGGACTGCGGCGGCAAGCCCCAAGGGCGCGACGCCGCTTTGGCCAAGATAAAGTCAGGAATCGCCCATGCGCTGCGCGCTCGCCACGAGAAAATACAGTTCCTTCGTGAGGTTCGTGTGTTTCGTGGGCGATTTTCAGAGGAGTTGTCCATGTCGTCCGGGACGACGCGAGAGAAACGATGAAAAACGCCACAGGCGCCACTTTTTCTCGAGGAGACTGATGAAGTGCCGGTCCTCCCAGAATCCGCTTTTACAACCGCGCCACACCAAGAGGCAACCTATCGGCGGAGGGATGCGCTGACGCAGATACAAGAAACCTTGAGCGGCTCCGTTGCGCCGCTGGCCAGAGCAGTGATCATCGCGCCGCGGTCGGTTTTGCTCATCTGGTCACCGGAAATAAATCCACAGACCGATCATCGTCACAATCAACACGCCGGCCAGCGCGTTGGTCAAACGGTGTGCGCCAGGCGGGGCCATCGCGCCCGGCGTTGCCTCTGTCGGCTCGCTGGTGGCCCACGTCAAGCCGGCGACACGCTCGCGTGACGGCGCTTCCGTCAACATACTCACAACGATTAAAACCACCATGCAGACAACAAACATGAAGATGGCAAAATGCAAAAAGTTCATGCCAACAAACCACGGGCGCTCACTGAGCGCAACGCCTGCATACGAAAGCTCCAGCACGAAGCGCGCTGCCCCAAGCGCAAAGCCGGTCAATAACGCAGCCAGCGCGCCGGCGCCATTGGCTCGCGGCCAGAAGACGCCAACGAGAAACACAGCGGCAATCGGCGGCGAGACATACGCCTGGACGCTCTGCAAGTAGACGTACAGTTGATCGCTGATGTAGGCCATAAACGGAATCCATAACAAGCCCAAACCAACCATCACGACGGTGGCCAGCCGTCCAACATGAACTAATTCCCGTTCTGAAGCGCCGGGGCGGATTTTGCTGTAGAAGTCCATGGTGAAAATAGTCGAGCTGGAATTAAACACAGCGGCCAGACTCGACATCAGCGCCGCGAGCATCGCGGCCACCATCACGCCAACCAATCCGGGCGGCATCAGGCGCACCACCATAGTAGGAAAAGCCGCATTCGAATTGACCGCCATCTCATCGGCGTATAAGGCGCGCGCGATCATGCCCGGCACCACCAACATGAATACCGGCAGAATCTTCAAGAATCCGGCCAGCACGGTACCGCCCTTGGCGTGACGTTCATCTTTGGCCGCCAGCACGCGTTGGACAATGACTTGATCAGTGCACCAGTACCAAATTCCTAAGATGGGCGCGCCAAAGAAAATGCCTGTCCACGGAAAATCCGGGTGATCGGTCGGTTTCATCATGTGGAAAAAATCGTCGGGCACTTGCGCGCGTAGTCCCTCAAAACCGCCAACCTGCTCCAATCCGAGATAGGTCAGCATGAGCGCCCCGACAATCAGGATCACTGTTTGGATAACCTCAGTGTAAATGACCGCCGCCAGACCACCCGCTACGGTATAAACACCCGTGGCAATGACCAGCGCCAACGCCGACTTCCACATGCTCCAGCCGAGCACCGCCTGCAAAACAATCGCGCCGGCAAACACCGCGACGGCAATTTTGGTGAAAATATAGGCGATCAGCGAAATGGCAGCCAGATAGGTGCGACACGCGGCATTATAGCGGCGCTCCAAAAATTCCGGCATCGTGTAAACCTTTGAGCGCAAGTAAAACGGCACAAAGACCCAACCGAGAATTAACACGATGATCGAAGCCAGCCATTCAAAATGCCCAACGGCCATACCCGTCGCCGCGCCCGACCCAGCTAATCCAATGAAATGCTCGCTGCCGATGTTAGAAGAAAACAGCGACGCGCCGATTGCCCACCACGCGGCATCGCGACTCGCTAGAAAGTAATCGCTCGCCGTCTTCTCACGACGCATGAAATAAAAACCAATGGCAAACACAATCGCGAAATAGACAGCGATGAAGATGAAATCAATTGTGATTAACCGAGCTGCATTCTGCCATAATGCGAGTGCGAACATAATTAGCCCTCCCTTGAAAGTAGCCCACGAAACACACGAACCTCACGAAAGAATTGTATTTTCATCGTTCGTGGCGTGCCTGCGCTCATGGACGATTCCTGCGAAAATGTGGCATAGGCGTTCCCGCCTGTGCGCCATTCTCGTTCTTCGTGGCGAGCGCCGAGCTCATGGGCGATTCCCTTGAAAGTAGCCCACGAAACACGTGAACCTCACGAAAGAATTGTATTTTCATCGTTCGTGGCGTGCGCGGAGCATAAGGGTGATTCCTTAGAAAAATAGCCACAGAGGGGCAACAGCGGCGACAAAGGGCTTTCGGGAGCATTTGTGACCTTGGTCGCTTCATTTTTTCATTGTGGTGCATGCCCAGAGCATATAGGCGATTTGCCTGAAAAACAGACGTCTGCCATCGCAGATCACCGGATCTCCTGCGCAGGACCTAGTGGCAACGGTTGCAAATGCTGCGGGTGCGCTTGTCGTTGTAGCTCCTCAAAGAGCTTCCGCTCCTCCTCTAGGATTTCGGCCTTAGCTTGAGACAGAAGCGCCGCCGTTTCAGAGTCCGGCGGGATTTTTTTATCCAACACGATCATCCGCGTCTTAATATCCTTGAGACGACCTGTCGAATCAACGTAAAGCAGCGCCTCGCCCAGCGACCTGGTTTGGTGTCGAGCATAGGCGATGGTCGTCTGATTGACGCGAGTCGGTTGGCGCTCTTCCGGTAGTGCATGCGCGACAATCAGCAGATCAATGCCGGAAACCTGTTTGGCCAATTGTTCAGCTTTTTCCGGCAGCATGTAGGCCAGCACAACCAGGACGTCACACTCCGGCCGAACACGAGGAATCACGCGCCGCGCCGCCACCATTGGATCAGTAACTTGAAACGTAGCCGGCACAGACTTCGGTACTCCCTGCTCGTTCTCCAGCCGGCTCGTCAACCCGACGAACCCAACCCGAAGGCTTTTCCCCTCAGGCAAGCGCGCGCTGTTGATTTCACGGATGAGATAGGCCGGTGGCGACAGGTGCGTCGGCCGAGCAGCCCGTACATTGGCTGAGATCATCCGCGTCACCAGCGGCGAGTTTGCCTTCTCTTTCTGGTAAGCTACTCGGTCAAAGAGGCGTTCAGCGTAATACAAATCGTATGGCGTCAGGTTCACAGCCGCGAAGTCTGCCTTTTGATAACCCTTGAACAGCCATTTGTTTTTCGTTTCGGCTACAGCAAACAGCTTGCCGTCTTCAGTATGAAAATCAGAGAAGAAATTGCCGGCGTCTACGTGCAAGATGGGCACGTCGGCTGATTGTTTGGCAAAAGCATTGGCATAGCCCATCCGCCACGGTAGCCCTCCCTCCGGGCGTTGTGGGCAACCGCAATCATCGAGGCTACCCAGCGTATCTGCGCCAAAGAAAATCGCGGCGGCGTAGCCGTCATCAGTGGGCAACGAAACAGGCGATGTTGGCTCTGCCGCCGGTTTGTTCTCCGCCGGCGTGGGAGCAGTTGAATGGATTGTTTCGGATGACCCGCAACCGGACAAAGCAACCCATTTGGCCAATAGTAATAGGACGACGACAATGAAAAACCTCCGATTCATCAATCTCCTCCAAAGCGTGGAGCGGTAGTATGCTGGAAGCTGTTCATCGCGGTCAAGGCCTTTGCATAACACCATTCACAGAGTGCAGCACGACGCTGTTGGCTTGCGTATGGTTCATCCCGCTCAAGGCCTTTCAAACCGCCAGTTACCGCCAGGGCACAACGGGTGTAAACAATTCTCAACTGCTTGGCGCTGTAAGCGCCTTTGCGGGAAATAGTGCTTGACTCTGCTCTGACGGTTTTGGTATAAGAGTAGGCTAGTATCAAGCCATAAAAAGGGTTATAATTGCGGGCCGAGGTAAAGCAGTTGAATCTTAGCCGGAAGGTGATAACCGGTGGCAGCAAAGGCTCGGTCGAAAACAAATCAGGCGAAAGCAGTCAAACAAACCTCTTCGTCGGTTAAAACGAATCGGAAGAAAAGGTTAGGCTCATCCCCCACTGCCTTACGAGCTGCTAAGCTCAAGGCGAAAACCGTCAAGCAAAAACCAGCTCAAGGCGCCAAAAAGAAACAGGCAACTACTGCTAAACCAAAGGCTCTCAAGAAGAAGGCCCCTACGAAGAAAATCGCTACCAAAGCGAAGCCCAAGGCAATGAAGACGAAGCCGGCTCGTCCAACACGAACCAAGCCCCAGACCAGAAAGGTACGAGCCGTGGCTCAGGTATCAGGCAAGGGCCGGGTCAAAGCCGCGCCCAAAGGCCGGGTCAAAGCCGCGCCCAAAGGCCGCATCAAAGCTGCGCCCAAAGGCCGCATCAAAGCCGCGCCCAAAGGCCGAGTCAAAGCTGTGCCAAGGCGGCCTATCAAAAGCCTGCCTAAGCCGGTATCCAAAGTTGCGCCCAAAGGCCGGGTGAAAGCCATTCCCAAAGGTCGCGTAAAAGCCCCACCAGCCAAACCGAAAACACTCCCATCGCGGCTGCTGGCTTCGACCATGGCTGTGAAAATGTTCGGTCAAGCTGTCAGGCAGTTTTACGATCATGATTTTGAGAAAGCACGGCGCGCGTTTCTCGATTTCATCGAGCGGTTTCCCGAAGAAACTGACATGGTGGCCCGCGCTCGGAGCTACGTGGCCATTTGCAACCAGCGGCTACAGCATCCTCCCTCGACACCCCGCAATGCCGAGGCGTTGTACAATCGCGGGGTTATTGAACTAAATCTGGGACATGTCGTGGAAGCCGTCTCGTTCTTTGAAAAAGCTCTCAAGTACGAGCCTCAAGCCGCTCATATTTTGTATTCGTTAGCTGCCGCTCATGCTCGAATGGGTTTGATTGAGCAGGCCGTCAAGGAGCTAAAACAGGCTGTCGAGCAGCGCGATACGCTGCGCATTCAAGCTCGCCACGACTCCGATTTCACAAACCTGTACACACATCCGGAGTTTCAAGAATTGGTTGGTTGGGAGTTGGTGCCTCAACCTGAACCCGCGCAGCAACCAATCCCTGAAAATTAGGAGTGAGACCCAACCCGGTCGTTTGCGGTCACCTCACCAATCGGTCTCCATCAGCCCACTGAACCAATTACCAACAAGGCGTGTTGCTCACGATCATTCTTCAGACTGTCGCCTTGTCACCAGTGGCGAGGTTGTATAACCTTAACGTTGCTGTGGTGCACCAATTAAACTTAGTTGCGTTAGGCGGAGGAACAGGGCTGGCTTCGTTATTGAGCGGTCTCAAGCATTATGTTCTTTCTCCGAGCACTCACGCAGCGCCCGCATCCGGCCCGTATGGATTGGCTGAATTGACCGCGCTGGTCACGGTCACCGATGACGGAGGCAGCTCAGGACGACTGCGGGATGAATTTCAGATGTTGCCGCCGGGCGATATTCGCAATTGCATGGTGGCGCTGGCTGAGGATGAACAACTAATGACCCGACTCTTCAGGTTTCGCTTTGGCGGCGGCGGCGAGCTGGGCGGGCATAGTTTCGGTAATCTGTTCCTGACGGCGTTAACCGGCGTAACGGGCGACTTCCTAGAAGCGATTCGATTATCAAGTGAAGTGTTGGCCATTAAAGGGCGCATTCTTCCCTCCACGATGGCGAACGTTCACTTGGAAGCCCAGATGGACGACGGTCGTGTGGTGCAAGGTGAATCCAATATCACCAAGACGGCCGGCACCATTCGCGCGATCAGACTGGTTCCCCCGGGCTGCCGGCCGTTGCCGGAAACGCTGCAAGCGCTCCAGCAAGCTGATCTGATCGTCATCGGGCCTGGCTCATTATTCACCAGCCTCATTCCCAATCTGCTGGTTGAAGGGATTCCCGAAGCGATTGTGCGCTCGCCGGCGAAAAAGTTCTACGTCTGCAACGTGATGACACAACCGCACGAGACAACCGGTTACACCGTTGAGGACCACATCGAGCGTATTCTGGAATACTGTCCCGGCTTGCAACTGGACTGTGTGCTGGTCAACTCCCAACCGATTTCAGAACCACTGCGACTGAAATACGCAGCAGATGGCGCTGCTCCGGTGACAACCGAGCGGTTGCAAACCAGCATAGATTCAGGCGTCGGACGACTCACATTGCCGCGCCTTGGACAGTCGGTCATGGTGTTGTGTCGTGATCTCCTGGACGAACGAGAGACAGTTCGACATCATCCGGCCAAGCTCAGCCGCGCCGTGTTCGAAGCCTATCAGCTCGTGACAGAGATGTAGCCACAGGTGGTTTGTAGTTCATCACGCGATGTTCAATCATGCGCCAACCCGTCAACGAGAGGCTGGTTCATGACTGATTGCTCTTTTCAAGGAGAATTCTTATGCAACTGAATGTGCTGATTATTGCGGCCGGTCTCGGCACCCGCATGAAATCACGACGCGCAAAAGTATTGCATCACCTGCTCGGCCGCCCATTGGTTGCTTATGGTGTGCGCACCGCGCTGCAACTGAACCCGAATAAGTTGATTGTCGTCGTCGGATACCAGGCTGAGGCCGTCTGCCAAGCCGTGCAGGCCGAAGTGGAACGAGCGAGCAACAGACAGCCCACCGACGTGGAATTTGTTCTGCAAACGCCACAGCTTGGCACAGGACACGCCGTCAAAGTCGCGCGCGACGCGCTCGCCCAGACCAGCGGACATGTAGTGATCTTCTATGGCGATGTGCCGTTGATCCGCCCTGAGACGATCCAGCGATTGGTCAAACAACATCACGAAGGAGACTACGCCGCGTCCTTGCTGACAATTCAGATGGATGATCCGACTGGCTATGGCCGCATCGTGCGCGATGAGGCCGGCCGGTTTCTCCGTATCGTTGAACATCGCGACGCCACACCTGAGCAACAAGCTATCAAGGAAGTCAATCCAGCAATGTATTGCTTCGAGATTGATCCGTTGTTGATGGCGCTCGATCAGTTGTCACCGATCAACGCACAAGGCGAATTCTACTTGCCAGACGTTTTCCGAATCCTCGTGCAACAAGGGTATCGCGTTGGCGTCTTCCCTCACGAACCGGCTCATGAATTTCAAGGGATCAACAATCGCGTTGAACTGGCGCGCGTCGGCGCCCGACTGCGATACGACATCCTTGAACGACTCATGCTGAGCGGCGTGACGATTGTTGATCCGGCTTCCACGTACATCAGCGCCGAGGCGATCATCGGCCAGGATACGATCATTCATCCCCAAGTGGTCATTGAGGGTGAGACGCGAATTGGTCAAGACTGCGAGATCTACTCCTGGTCGCGACTGGTTAATGCTCAGCTTGGCGATCGCGTCGTCGTCAAGAATAGCTGCATTGTGATGGACAGCCAATTGGGCAACGACGTCGCAATTGGCCCATTTGCTCATCTGCGCAACGGCGCCGTGCTGGCCGATCAGGTAGTGATAGGAAATTTCGTCGAGGTGAAAAAGAGTCGGCTCGGTCGCCAAAGCAAGGCCATGCACCTGTCGTACCTGGGCGACGCCACGCTCGGCGAGCGGGTCAATATCGGCGCGGGAACCGTCACCTGTAACTTCGACGGAAAACAGAAGCATCCAACCATCATCGAAGATGAGGTGAAAATCGGCAGCGATACTATGTTGGTCGCGCCAGTGCGTGTCGGACGCGGCGCCGTCACTGGCGCGGGCGCCGTCGTGACGAAAGATGTTCCGGAATACTCGCTCGCCGTCGGTGTTCCGGCGGTCGTGAAGAAGAAATTGGAGCCGTGATTCGGGGTCCGTGGACCGTAAACCGTGGCCCGTGTACTGAGGATGGTGAATTGAATGCCAGCATACGAATCACGAACCACGATTAACGAATCACGAATCACGAACCACGACTCACGGATCACGAATCACGAACCATGACCCACGAATCCCGACTTGTTATTGACGGTTCTCACGGTGAAGGCGGCGGCCAGATTCTGCGGACAAGTCTGGCGCTGGCTGCGCTGCTGAATCGGCCGATTGAGATCATCAACATCCGGCGCGGGCGCAAGAAGCCCGGTCTACAACCACAACATCTGACGGCTGTACAAGCGCTGACAGCGATCACAAAGGCTCACGTCACGGGAGCAAACCTCGGTTCAGAGCACCTGAGATTTGAGCCGCGAGAACTCGCCGGCGGTGAATATGAATTCGATGTCGCCGCCGTCAAAGCCAGCGCGGGTTCTGTCGGCTTGGTCTTTCACGCGGCAGCTCCGGCATTGTTTTGTGCGAAGCAAGCGAGTCGCTTGATCTTGAAAGGCGGCACTCATGTGCCCTGGAGTCCACCGACGACCTACTTGCAATTCGTGTTTCTGCCAATGGTCGAAAAGCTCGGCTTACGAGCCAGTATCGAGACGTTGCGCTGGGGTTGGTATCCGACAGGCGGCGGCATCGCCGCAGTCACAATCCATCCCTGTGACAAGATAGCGCCGGTCACCCTCACCGAGCGAGGGCAGTTAGAGCAGATTGAATGCCTCTCAGTCGTCTCCAACCTGCCGCGCGCGATTGCTGAGCGTCAACAACAACAGGTCATCAGGAGACTACACGGCCAACAGCTTTCGGCTCAATGTGAAATCCTGGAGGCACCATCGGCAGGCAAAGGAACATGTGTATTTCTCCTGGCCCGATACGAACATGCCCTCGCCGGCTTCTCCTCGTTGGGCGCACGCGGCAAACCAGCCGAGCAGGTGGCCAACGAAGCAATTGATGAATTTCTCGCGCATCATGAAAGCGGCATGATTGTGGACAAGCATCTGGCCGATCAGTTGCTCATCTATCTGGCGTTGGCGCATGGTTCATCTGAATTCACTACGTCGGAAGTCACCCAGCATTTGCTCACCCACGTCTGGGTCATCGAGCAATTTTTGCCAGTGAAATGTGAAGTCAGCGGCGCGCTTGGGCAGCCAGGACGAGTCACCGTTGCCAGCCGTGATGATCAGGCCGGCGCCCGCATGCACAAATCAGCAAACCAGCAGCAAGCTTGCGGATAAAAACGCCCTAACCACTCAGGTTGCGCAGCGGCATGGCGTTTTGCGTGCACGGCAACGAGCGTTCCACCAAGTGAGCCGAGCCTCTGTAAGAGTTGACCCACTCGGACATGCCAGTCACCCGTGGCCGACGCGATGAGGCGATTAGCTTCTCTCAGGCCACCGATGAAGACGGTGCTCTTTGGCTGGTTCACCTTCTGTGCATAAGTCATGATGCTTTGACAATGCGCAGGCTGTTCCGTAATCTTTGCCCTTGCGCTGAATTCCAACTATGGAGGAGACGGATGCCACTGTACGAATACGAGTGTAAGCACTGCGGTTCTCAATTTGAGCAGCTTGTCTTCAAGCGTGAGAGCAAAATCGTCTGCAAATTCTGCGGCGGTCAAAATGTGATGCGACGACTCTCGACATTTGCCATTTCAACGGCCGGCGCTCGTCCGGCCAGCGGCGTGGAGCCAGGCCCGTGTGGCGCATGTGGCGCTCCGCAACGAGGCATGTGTGCCGTAGAGAGCTGATCGGAGGCAAAATCCTATGAACATGATGAAAGCCATTCAAGTCGTACAATTGGGAGGGCCTGAACTGCTCCACTATGGCGACGTGCCGAGGCCCACGCCGGCTGCCAACGAAGTGCTGATTCAGATTGAAGCGGCCAGCGTCAATTATGCTGATACGATGCAACGTCGCGGCATCTACCCTGGGGGGCCACAGCCGCCATATATTCCGGGATTGGAAGTGGCCGGCCGCGTTGTAGAACTTGGCGCTAGTGTCAGTAACGTTGAAGTCGGTCAGCCAGTGATGACGTTGACAGGTCGGGGTGGTTATGCCCAGTTTGTGAGCGTCCCTGCGTCCATGCTCATGCCTGTGCCGGAAGACTTCAGCATGGAGCAGGCGGCCGCCTTTCCGATTGTGTTTCTGACAGCGTTCTTTGCATTGAAACGCTACGGGCGACTGCAAGCCGGCGAGTCGGTGTTAATTCAGGCGGCCGGCGGCGGTGTGGGCACAGCCGCTGTGCAATTGGCCAAACACATGGGCGCTCGCGTCTTTGCCTGCGCCGGTTCAGATGAAAAACTCGAACGTGTGCGAGCGCTGGGCGCTGATGAGATCATTAACTATAGGACAAACGATTTTGCCGACGTTGTCAAACACCTGACCGGCGGGCGCGGCGTTGATCTGGTATTAGAAACGGTCGGCGGCAACGTCTTCGAGAAGAGCATGACGATCCTGGCGCCATTTGGTCGGTTGGTGACATACGGCGCAGCCGGTGGGCAACTTGGCTCAGTCAATTCGCGGACGCTGATTATGAACAATGCAACCGTGACGGGCGTCAATCTCAACCTGATTGCCCGCACGCCGGAGCTGGGTCCCGCCATGTGTGAGTTGCTCGGCATGATTCGTGGCACAAGCATTCGTCCGATCATCGGACATACGTTTGCGTTGGATCAAGCGGCGGACGCGCACCGGTTGATCGAAAGCCGAGAGAGCTTTGGCAAAATCGTATTGAGGGTGAGCCAGTCTCCAGAATCGCCAATTCAGCATTGATGCGTTCGACCCAAAGAGACTGTTAATTTGCGGCAGCAACGTGGCTAAGGAACGTGACAAAAGTTCGTGGCGTTGTTGGAGTGCTGCGATGTGCCGCGGCTTTGGCCGGAAAGCGTTGACACGTCACCGCACTCCAAAGCTGCCCGTTCCCCCAAAATGTCCCAGAACGTTTGTCCACCTACTTAGCTTCGTCAAAAATTTGACTAGACCTCTCAACCACGACCAACCCAACGGTCGTTGCGAGTGCAGACCGGGCTACACTTCGTCAGAATCTTGAAGAGGCCTGTTAACTCCAGTTCGCGGCAAATGGCGGACGCCGCCGGGGGCGCAGAGTGCGTCAGCAACGGAGCGCCGTTCTGCATGTCACACTTCAAAGTCAACGAGGGCTGGCTGGAGATGACGCTCTGCTCTTGCCTTCTGGGTGATGAAGGTTCAAAATGCCCATTCCAAATGGACTAGAGTAAGGAGGGCCTTATGAACATCGTTGATCCAATTCTCATGGAGTTCACTCATGAAGCGGGCGTCACGCGGCGGTTGTTGGAACGCGTGCCGGATGAGCAACTCGGCTGGAAGCCACACGAGAAATCAATGAGCTTGGGACGGCTGGCCTCGCATATTGCCGAGATTCCCAGTTTCGTTGGAGCCATTCTAGGGCAGGACGAGCTTAGCCTAGATGGCAGCTACACGCCGTTCAACGGGGGCAGCACAGCGGAAATCCTGGAGACATTTGACAAGAATGTAGCGATGGCGACCGAGATGATGCAGGGACAATCGAACGAACACTTGATGCAGCCGTGGCGACTGAAAAAAGGCGATCACGTCGTGTTTGAAATGCCGCGTGTCAGCGTGATTCGCGGGCTTGTCCTCAATCACTCGATTCACCATCGTGGTCAGTTGTCTGTTTATGTGCGCATGCACAATGTGCCGGTGCCGTCCATCTATGGCCCGTCGGCGGACGAACCGCTGTAACCGATGAAGGCTGCCGATAGCGGCGTGTGAGGCGCAGAGCGCGATCCGCCACAGCCTCTCCGGGGATGTGCCGATGAAGATCAAAGTAGCATTGGCCCAGATCAAACCGGCGCTGGGTGACCTCCAACGAAATCTCGATGTGCATCTGGAGCTCACCCGACAAGCGGCTGACGCGGGAGCACAGGTCATTGTTTTTCCCGAACTCTCGCTGACTGGTTACTACCTTGAAGACCTTGTGCCGGATGTGGCTATTGATCCGACCCGCTCCGACACGCTTGATCAACTGCTTAACCTCGGTCAGCAATATGACATTGATCTGGTCATCGGCTTTATCGAGGTCGCCTCTGACTATCGCTTCTTCAACTCGGCGGCCTACCTGAGTCAAGGACAAATCGCGCACATTCATCGGAAGGTCTATTTGCCGACCTATGGTATGTTCGATGAAGGGCGGTTCGTAGCTGCCGGCGACGTGCTGCGCGCATTTGATACGCGATATGGCCGTATGGGCATACTGATCTGCGAGGACCTGTGGCATCCTTCAACGCTCTACCTGATGGCCCACGATGGCGCGCAGGTCTTACTGGCGATGTCAGCCGGCCCGGGTCGCGGATTGCGCCTGCCGGATAAATTGGGCAGCATGTACGCCTGGGAAGCGATCACGCGCTCGGCAGCGCAGTCCTACATGCTCTATGTGGTCTACGTGAACCGCGTAGGCGTCGAAGACGGCGTGATCTTTTCCGGCGGCTCAGAGCTGATTGATCCATTTGGTCGCTGCCTGGTGAAAGCAAAAACTTTTGATGAAGACCTGTGCTATGGCCTGATTGACGCTCTCGAGGTGCGGCGCGCGCGGACAATTTATCCGCTGCTGCGCGATGAACGGCTTGATCTAACATTGCGTGAGCTAACGAGAATTTACAACAAGCGTCATCAGTTGGAATAGCTATGAGCATGCGCGCACATGGAGACGCATTCCGTCTGAATGCCGAGTTGACAACCGAGGCACTGACGCGGTTCATCCGCGAAGAGGTCACCAAGGTGGGCTTTCGCTGCGGCATTCTTGGGCTGTCGGGCGGGATTGACTCGGCGGTGGTCGCATTTCTCACCACACGCGCGCTGGGCGCCGAGCATACAGTGTGCGTGGCCATGCCGTACGGCGATCATGATCCGGCATCGTTGACCGATGCGCAGATGGTCGCCGATCTACTTGGCGTGCGGTTGCTCTGTGTTGATATTAGTCCGATGGTGGATGCCTACTTTGCTGACATGCCTGAGGCCGACCGCATCCGTCGCGGCAATGTGATGGCGCGTCTGCGCATGATCGTCTTGTATGATCTGTCGCGTGTGCACCAGGCGTTGGTCATCGGCACGAGCAACAAGACGGAATTGCTCATCGGCTACAGCACGTTGTGGGGCGACATGGCGGCGGCGATGTGGCCGCTCGGCGATATTTACAAAACCGAAGTGCGGCAGTTGGCCGAGTATCTCGGCGTGCCGCAACCACTGATAGCCAAACCACCCAGTGCCGGACTGTGGGATGGTCAAACTGATGAGGGGGAGATCGGCATGAGCTACGCTGAGCTGGACGCCATTTTGGTTGAGTTGGTGGATAAGCGAATTCCTAAGCACTTGCTGCCGGCTCGCGGCTTCGACGCCAAACAGGTCGAGCGCGTCTCCGAGATGATGCGCACGTCGCAATTCAAGCGCCGGCTTCCGCTGATGCCGAAGATCTCCACCCGATCAATCAATCACGATTTCCGATACAAGCGCGATTGGGGCTGGTGAGCCGTTCAGTCAAACCGGATGAGACTGGCAAGCCGGCGCCATGACCCCACGGCTGCCCATCATCGCGCCGAAGGTGAGGCATCTATGACTGAGCGTGTAGGATTTGATCACGCCGTCGCATGGCGTCCTGACGACGAGACACGCGCGCGGGCGCAACTGACCCGCTTCATATCGTTGTGCGGTCTTGACTCATTCGATGCGCTTTATCGTCGTTCGATTGAAGACGTCGGTTGGTTTACCCAGCGCGTGTTGCAATTCCTTGGCATTCAGTTCGACACACCTTATCGTCAGATCGTTGATCTTTCACGCGGCATTCAATGGCCGCAATGGTGCGTCGGCGGCCAGTTGAACATCACCAAGAGCTGCTTGACCCCATCGGCGATCCATCACATGACGGCAAATGTGCCAGCAGTGATTTGGGAAGGCGAAGAGGGCGCGCGCCGAACAATGAGCTACGCCGAGTTGAACGCTGACGTTGAGCGATGCGCGGCTGGCTTGCGCGCGCTGGGGTTGGGGCGTGGCGATGCCGTCGGCATCCACCTGCCGATGATTCCGGAAACAGTCGTTGCTTTGTTGGCCGTAGGCCGCATCGGTGGTATAGCCGTTCCGCTGTTTTCGGGATACGGCCCGGCGGCCATCCAGTCGCGCCTGCAAGACGTCGGTGCCAAGGCGTTGTTCACTTGCGATGCATTCCCGCGGCGTGGCCGGCCCGTCATGGCCAAGGCAGTAGCCGATGAGGCTGCCATGCAATGTCATGAGCTGCTGAATGTCATTGTTGTCAGCAGGCTCGGCGTCGAAGTCCCGATGTACCCTGGCCGCGACCTCACATGGGAAGCGTTGTTGCAAGCTGGCGAGCAAGCCGATGTGTCACTGCGCCGAGTGGAAGCGACTGCTGCTGAAGACCCGTTGATTGTGCTTTATACCTCCGGCACGACAGGCCGACCCAAAGGCATTCTTCATTCGCACTGCGGGTTTCCGATCAAGTCGGCGCAAGACATGGCATTTGGCACGGATGTGGGGCCGGGTAGTCGCATCTCGTGGGTGACAGACATCGGCTGGATGATGGGACCGTGGCTGATCTATGGAGCGACGCTGCTGGGCGCGACGATCGTGCTGTATGACGGCGCGCCGGATTATCCTGAGCCGGATCGGCTGTGGGCATTCTGTGCGGCTCATCAGGTGGAGATACTCGGCATTTCGCCGACACTCGTTCGGGCGCTGGCTGCGCATGGCGATCAATGGCCGGCCCGTCATGATCTGTCGCGGCTGAGAATTTTAGGCTCGACCGGCGAGCCGTGGAATCCTGATCCATGGTGGTGGTTGTTTGAGAAGGTGGGCGGCGGGCGAATTCCTATTATCAATTACTCTGGCGGCACGGAAATCTCCGGCGGTATTTTGATGGGCAATCCGCTGCTGCCAATCAAGCCGTGTTCCTTTCCGGCTCCTTGCCCAGGTATCGCCGCCGACGTGCTCAACGAGCAGGGAGAATCAGTGCGCGGCGCGGTCGGCGAGTTAGTCATCCGCCAACCCTGGATCGGCATGGCGCGAGGATTCTGGAAGGACCCGGACCGCTACTTGCAGACTTACTGGTCGCGCTGGCCGGACATCTGGGTGCACGGCGATTGGGCGCAGATTGATTCAGACGGACACTGGTATATTCTGGGTCGCAGCGACGATACGTTGAAAGTGGCCGGCAAGCGCGTCGGTCCGGCGGAAGTTGAATCAATTTTGGTCGCGCATCCGAGCGTGGCTGAAGCGGCAGTCATCGGTATTCCAGATGAGGTGAAAGGGAGCGCCATGATTGCATTTTGTGTGCCCGTGGCTGGCGCGCCGACAGGACCTGATGTTGCTGAGCAGTTGCGCGAGCGCGTCGGTGAACAACTGGGCAAGCCACTACGGCCCGAGCAGGTTCATTTCGTGTCGGCGCTGCCCCGCACGCGGAATGCCAAGGTCATGCGCCGCGTCATTCGCGCGGCCTATTTGAATGAAGACCCGGGCGACATCACTGCGCTCGAAAATCCGTCGGCGGTGGAAGCCATCCGCCAACTGGGATCAGCGATTAACAGACAGCAAATCGGATAATACCAATTGCAGATTGAAAGACCGGAGATGGCCACTCCTCTCTTCAGAAGCCTTCGGCTGCCAACGGCCGAGGCTTCTGAGGAGAAAGCGCCGTCGCCGCTTCGCTCTGCCGGCGCACTCCAAGATAAAGTCAGGAATCGTCCCTCTGCAACAGCACGCCGCGAAGGATCAATACAGTTCTTTCGTGCGTTTCGCGTGTTTCGTGGGCGATTTTCAAAAGGAATCGCCCATGAGCTTCGCGCCGGCCACGAACCATGAAAATGGTTATTTGCAGAGGAGTCGGGCGGCCACGGCGAGCCGCCCGTACAGGGTGGCTGTGGGCTCGCGTTTTTGCCAGGAAAGCGGGCAGGCAGGGAGGCCTGTATGGGGGCCTCGCTGTGGGCCCCCGCGTAGAATGCGTCCGAGCGGATAGAACCGAATTCTTCAACCCGCAATTGGTACTGTCCATCTGTGTTCATCAGTGGTGTTTCCGAGGAATCGCTCAAATGTTATTTTCAACGGAATCGCCCATGAGCTCCGCGCTGGCCACGAACCATGAAAATGGGTATTTGCAGAGGAGTCGGGCGGCCACGGCGAGCCGCCCGTACAGGGTGGCTGTGGGCTCGCGTTTTTGCCAGGAAAGCGGGCCGGCAGGGAGGCCTGTACGGGGGCCTCGCTGTGGGCCCCCGCGTCGAATGCGTGTGAGCGGATAGAACCGAATTCTTCAACCCACAATTGGTACTGTCCCTCTGTGTTCAGCAGTGGTGTTTCCGAGGAATCGCTCAAATGTTATTTTCAGAGGAGTTGTTCATGTCGTGCGGGACGACGCCCAGAAACGATGAAAAACGCCACAGGCAGGAACGCCTG
>JANWZE010000071.1 GCA_025054955.1 Blastocatellia bacterium
CTCGTCACGATGGTTTTTGAGCATGCTATATCGCGTGCTGCGTTTGATCGCATCGCTGATGCGGTCGGCGTTGAGGATGGTCATCTGTTCCAGATGCTGTTTGTGCAGGCGCACCGTGCAATAGCCAAGCGTGCCGAACACGACCGCCATGCCGCCGAGGAGGGCCATGCTCAGTTTTATACTCAACCGCCATGAATGAGTTGTCATAGTGCTACGGCAAGCGATGACAGGTTGTGCACCCGTCGTTGATGCTGAACGCTCGTTCTCCATCATGACAGAGGCCGCATGCTTGACGGTCATGCATATTGACCGACAGCGGCGCTTGATGGGTTTCTATGATCCTAAATGTCCGAGCGTGACAGACTGTGCAGCTCGGTTGAGTCGGGTCAACGTGGGTCGTGTGGCTAAAGGTCACCGGCCCTGGGCTGTCCTCATGTTGTGGGAATTCCTTATCGGCTGGCAGTTGCAAGGAGTGCTCCACGACTTGCGCCTCGGGCTGTGTTGATGGCGTGTCAGTCGTGGTCATGAGGCGGCTTCGATGTTGGAGGCCGCTATAGGCCAACGCAATCGCGCTGCCTCCCAGGATGACCGTCAGCGCAAGAACCAACGCTGCCGTGCGGCGCTTGGCCGGATGCAGCAATGCGGCTGCCGGCAATGGCACGACGCGCTCTGCCGGCAGTTGTTCTTTCATCGGGAACACCGGAAGATACCGCACTGCCAATCCGAATAATACGAACCCCAACGCGACGATCATGGTAGTTACCGCGATCTCCATCCAGCTTGGGAAATAGAAAATACCGGCATTGGCTTCGATGCCGGTGATGCTGACGTTCAACCGGTTCATGATGAAGCCTAACACGACCATCACAGCCGAGACGAAGAGGCCGAAATCGTTGTTGCGGATGCGGGCAATCAGCAGCAGGATGATCGGCGCGATGATACCGAGCAGGTTTTCGGCCAGAAACATCCGACCGGCATAGGTCGGCTCAAAGGCCAGCTCCCATGCTCCGCGCTCCAGTAGGTCCTGACCTTTTAAGACCAAGTAGACGCCCAGGACGACCACCATCACCTTGCCCAGGTCGGCCAGAAGGTCTAGTTCCAGACGCTTGCCAAATGCGCGAAAACTCAGGAATGATTCAAAAATGGTCATAGCGCAACCAAGCGCCACAGCCGAGATGAAAAAGAACACGGGTAGCAATGGCGAGTACCACAACGCGTGCAGCTTGTGCGGCACAATCAGAAACAGTGAACCCAACGATGATTGGTGCAGCATGGACAGGATCACGCCAACGATAACCAGCGGGATGGTCAGCGCGTGAATGATCTTCAGCGGCTTTTGCAGTTGCCATCGCTCGAAGACCATTGGACTGAATTCCAGCGCCAAAACCAACGTGTAGAGCATGACACACCATGCCACCTCGAACATCACTGAACGAGTATTCCACATGACCAGCGGATGCCAGATGTTGTAAGGTTTTCCCAAGTCATAAATGAGCGCCACAATCACCAGCAAGTAACCCAGAAAGGCTGTCAGAATGGCTGGCCGGACGATGGGCCTGAAGCGTTCAACATGGAAGATGTAGACGACGGCGCTCAGCGTAAAACCGCCGGCAGCCAGGGCGACACCGCACAACACATCAAAACCGATCCAGAGTCCCCAAGGGAATTGGTCGCTCAACGCCGTGCTGGCGCCCAGTCCGCGCGTGAAACGGATCACCGTGCTGTAGAGGCCGGCGATCAGGATGATGACCAACACGACTCGCCAAAATGTAAGCTGAGGCAGCTTGATTCGGCTCATACCTCCTCCTGTTGTTCGGCGCGTTGCACTTCGACGCGACGCTTGGTGATCCACCAAATTCCACCCAGCAGCACACTGCCGACAACGACGAAGTTCGGAATTTTTCGCAAAACTTCCCACGTGAGCATCGGCAGCGGTTCAGTGCCAACGTGCGTTGGGTAACCCAACGTTTCGATCGGCACGTCGCTTAACACCAGCACTGAGGTGCCGCCGACTTCCTGCAGTCCGTAGATGTGATTGATGTACTGCGCAGGATGAGCGCGAATCCGCGCGCGCGCCTCTTCGATGAGCTCGTCCCGATTGCCGAACAGTGTGGCGCCTGTCGGACAGACTTCGGCGCAGGCCGTTGATTTTCCTTGCTTCACCCGTTCATAACACATCGTGCATTTTTTGATCCGTGGTTGCGTCTGGTTCCATTCATAGGTCGGAACATTGAACGGACAGGCCTGCATGCAATAGCGGCAACCCATGCAGCGATCCGCATGATAGATGACGGGTCCTTCAACCGTTTTTTCCAGGGCGGCCACTGGACATACCGATACGCAGGTCGGATTTTGACAGTGCATGCACAGCCGCCGGACAAACCGCCCGTTACGTTGATTGACCACGGTGACGCTCGCGGCGGAGAGTTTTTCGTCAAGGAAATTCTCCTGCGCCGGTGGCAGCCGATTGACCTGTTTGCAGGCCACATAGCAGGCACCGCAGCCAATGCACCGTGTGCTGTCAAACAAGAGCGCTTTCTGTGATGAGATGCCCATACTTTTCCCTCCATATTCCTCTGCATGATCGAGTACGCAACTTCTATTCCACTGATCAGTACACAGCCGATTGATGAATTTCGCTACAACTGATTGATAGCCCCTGAATTTACCTGCCTTCGGCCGTCGGTCTAATGCAGTGTCCTGTCAACCGGTGCTTTTCACTGCGTCATCTGGCACAGGTGCGTGTTTTAGCCAACACAGGGGCGCTCGCGTCTCCGAAACCACAGCAGGCAAGCAATCACGTGCGTGTTGCTCACCTCGGCTAAGTAGGTGGACAAAAATTTCTGGGGCATTTTGGGGGGACGGGACATTCTGGAGTGCGGTGACGTGTCACCGCTTTCCAAAAACCGTGCTCACTTCATACCCTTGGCAACGTGCTCACTTCATCCCCTTGGCGTTTGAAAAGCTGATGGGATTAAGTCAAGCCAAGACGGTTGCGGCTGGCTTTGGAGCGCTGCGACGTGGCGCAGCTTTTCAAAGCGGTGACGTGTCACCGCACTGCAAAAACCGCGCTCACTTCATGCCCTTGGCTTTGAAAAGCCCCGGCTCAACTCACTAGCCACTGACGCGGCCGGCTGCACATCGGCGTATGGTGTGGCAGCGGCGCTCGGTTGTCGGGGCGTCTCTTGGCGTACGCTCCCGTTGCCAATTCAATAGCGACTGACGGGCTAGAGATGTGTAGATAACAATGGCGCCTGCAGCCGGCCGCGTTGATGGCTGCTAGCGGGCGTCGCAGCGTCAATGAATTGGCAAATCGCTCTAAAGCTGCATTGACACCATCGGGTTGAACCGCATGGGTGGATGTCACATAATAGGGCGGGAGAGAAAAACAATGAGCAAAGCTGGCACAGCAGCAGTTCTGAGCTTTTTCATTCCGGGGGTGGGGCAGATTTATAATGGCTGCTTTTTGCGCGGCTTGTTTTGGTTGATTGTTACGCCTGGGTTGTGGCTCGGCACCGGCGGGATGCTGGGTTGGGTCTGCCACTTCATTTCGGCATACACGGCATATTCGTATGCCGAGCGTCATTGAGGTGTATGAGCTTGAGCCTGTCCAGGATCAGAACCGGTGTGAACGCGATGGCCGGCACGCGGACAGGCTCAAGGCCATCGTGGTTCATTTAGCATTCAGTCACATGTTCACCTGGCTGACCCGCTTGCGACAGGCTACACGCGGACAGGCTCAAGGCCATCGTGGTTCATTTAGCACTCAGTCGCACATCCACCTCGTAATTGAAATTGCTCCCACCTTTGTTACGACTCTCGCCGACGCGGAAAACGTAACGACCGGTTGTCGGAATGGTGAATTCCAAGCGTGAATCGAGCGAATTGCCGTGATCGTCGTTCTCAGCCAGCCGCACGCCATTGCCATCAAACAGCGTCAAGGTTGTATCGGCCAAGGAGGCCGGACTCAACCGCTGGGCGCGGGTTTCAATCGTCACGCGGTCTTGCGCTTTAGCGTCGAAGCTGAAGTAGTCGGCGTCGCCATTGACATCGAAAGCGCCTAGAATGGTGACGTTTGGTATAACGAGGTTGGATTGAACGATAGAATCATTCGGCTCTTGTTCACGGACGAATGCCATCGGCGCGGCCTGTGGGAGGAAGGCGATGCTTTGCTGTGCGCCGCGCAGTGTATTGATCATCGGTGAGGGGTTCAATTGCGCCGTTTCTTGCGGATCATCGCTCAGCAAGTCAGACACAACCGATAATCGAGTTTGTTCCTGCGAATCGAGGCTGACGACCAGCGCGATTCGACTATCCGGCGAGATGGCGACACCGCCTTGCTGCGCGTGGCGCAGTTGAGGGGAGATGGTGACCAGTTTAATTGGCAGAATGCCCATCTCAGTGAGCCGGTAGACATAGATGCCTTGAAAGCCGGGAACAACAATAGTCGTCCCGTCAGGCGACAGCCGCAGATTGGAAATTGTTGACGACTGCATCGGCGTTCGATCAACGAGCGCCAGCGTGCCGCCGGGTTGAGCGCCGCTGACGCGCAAGACGGCGAACATGGCGCTGAGTCGTGAAGCTGTCAACACGCTCGTATCGCCTGCCGCGAGGTCCAGACCTTGAATGCAGCCGACCATCGTAAACGGCGAACTGGGGCGGAATGTGGGCGTGCCCGTGCTGATTCCATCCAGGAAGATCAGCCCGCCGCAACCGGTGCTGATGGCCACGCTGTTGCCTGAGTCAAACATGGCGATGTCCAGTTCTGTTCCCAACGTCGCGCCCGGAATGGGCAATGATGTGCCACGCTGTCGTGGCGCGTCAGGAAGTCCTTCAAAGATCGTGGCCGTCGGCGGATTCTCCTGACCATTGAGAATGACAGCCCGTGTGCCATCCGGCGTGATCGCGACAGCGTTTGGTCCGCTTCCCGTGGTAAACAGGCGAGTCTCTCGCGGCTGCGCTGTGTCCAGAGCGGTGATCACCGAGGCCAATCGCTCTCGTGGACTCAGCGCCAGCGCATACGTGCCGGTTGGTGAAACGGCGAGTTCGGTCGTTGTGCCGGTGGTGAAGATAGTTCCTATGATTCTGATCTCGTTTGGTCCGACCCGAACCATGGTGATGTCGCCCGAGCCGGGCATCGAGCCGCCACGGCCTGCTGCCACTAGCGCGATGAAGCTCGCCGATGATTGAGCCACCGCGGGTCGCGCCGGCGGCATGAGGAGCAAGCTGCCGAGCAAGATGACACATGTGATAACGATACCAACTGACCTCATATTCTCCCTCGTTAAGCTATGGCGCAACTGATGACAACTCCACGCTGGATCGTCTGTTCGAGCTGCACCCGGCCATGGCATTATCCGGGCATTGAGCCATGTGTCCGAAGAAAATTGAGAAACTCGCGTCGCGTTCTCGGACCATAGGTCGCGAAACTCGGCTGCGGATCGTTTTGATATTCCACGCGCCGTCGCTGAATTTCGTCGCGAGCGATCTGTTTCTTGGCTTCCGGTGGATTGATGCCGTAGGGCACGGTCGCATTAAGTCCGAAGATTTTGGCTTTGAGTTCGGGCGTCAGCGCCGGATAGCCGAATCGTTCTTGAAACTCTGTTGAGATTTGAAACGCGCGGAACGCATTGATCTGGTCTTGCGGCGATCCATACCAGATGGAATCCGTGCCCCACAACACGCGATCCTGACCAACATACTTCAACAGCTTTCCGATGACGTGAGCGGCGACCGTCGGGTTGCCCATGACCTGACGCCAGGTAGTGCCGATCTCCGCATAGACGTTGCTGCTCGGTGGAATCTCGTTGTCTTGAAGCGAGCGGATGAGCGTGTCAATGCCGCGCGTCGAATTGCGATTGTAGGGGCCTTCGCGCGAGCCGATTTCAAATCCCGAATGATAGATGATGAAGGTCACATCAGGGAACATTTTGGCAACGACGCCGACATCGCGGCAGGTGCCAAAGGGCGAGTTGCCAGACAGTCCCTTGTGAATGCAGATGATCTTGACGCCCAGCTCACGGGCTTTTTGAATGAAGGGAATGCCCACCACCGGGTCATCAAGATACCAAGGCGCAGTATTGGCGCCAAAGTGCGTGTAGCACTTCCATGCCTTAATCTGGTACTGTTCGACCAGGCGTTGCATGTTGTCCAGTTGCGCTTGTCGTGGCTGGTAGTTGGGCACGACAATGCCGTGAATCTGCAATCGCGGTGAGTTGTACATCATCTGAACAAGCTCGCGCGTGGCAGCCGCTTCTGCGGTTGAGAGCGGGTCTTGTCCGGGATTGGCGGGCACCTGGCTCAACACCGCAATATCAGTGTCGCTGTCCATGAAGATTTCTTTGATGTAGTGGTGCACGTTGAAGCAGTCAACAGGGTTTGGCTCGCCGCAGTTGCGTTGTGTGAAGAACGCATTATTGACGAATGTGCTGCTGGGGTTGGCCGGGTTGACGTGATGCGTTTGCACGTCGAAGATGAATTCATCTTTGGCGAAGCGACTGGCCGCCGCGTCCAGATCGAGTTCCATCGCGGGATGGACATCGAAGTAACCGCCCGCATTGCCGTTTCGCGCCAACACCTGGTTCATGCAGAGCAAGGTTGTGGCCGTGCCGGCAGCCGACATCAAGAATTGTCGGCGCGAGAGTCCGAGCCGTCGCGCGTTTTCCTCAGCGCGCCTCATGGCCAGCGTCTTGACGAACTCGATCTGCGGTGTGAGCGGATAAGGCTCAAATTCGCCGTTGCTGGTTGAATCGAGCTTAATCGGCAGTCGAGGCTCAATCTCCGGTTGCGATTTTTTGACGCCCACCACATGGGCTGCATATTTCTTCATAGGTCCCTCCGATGTTTCTTTCGGGCATGGGCATTGATCAAAACAATCACGATGAGAGGCCGCCCGCGCCAGCGTCATCACGATTCTTCATATCAGCGCCAGAGTTCCTGTCATGGTTGACCGGGCGCTATGCAATCTACGTTAAGAACCGTCACCCGTCAAGTCGCTGACGCAGCCGACGCATGATCACTTCGACGACCGCGTGTGGGGAAACGTCATGCGTCTGGACATGGATCATGGCTTGCGCGTAGCTGGATTGGCGGCTCTCCCACAATGCGCGCAACTGCTCGCGCGATTGGTACAACGGCCGGTCCCGTGTTCCTTCGAGCCGTTTCACGATGATCTCAAACGGACAATCCAACCATACCGACACGCCATGCGCGTGAATGGTCTCCTGATTGGCTTGGCTGACGAAGGCGCCGCCGCCCACGCTGACCACAGCGCGGCCCTGGCACGCAATTTCGTTGAGCAGCTTGCTTTCGATCAATCGAAATGCCGCTTCGCCATCTTCGCTGAAAATTTGGCGGATGGATTTGCCGGCATGCTGCGCGATTTGTTCATCCAAATCAATGAAGCGGCAACCGAGTCGTTCGGCCAGCAGGCGGCCCACTGTGGTTTTGCCGCTGCCCATGAAACCAACCAGAAAGATCGAACCTGAAGCCAAGAGAGTCATCGTTGAGCAATCTGTTCAAGCGCCGAGAAGAAAGTGGGAAATGAAACGGCGACGACATCGCTGGCATCCACCTGCGTGCGCCCACGGGCGACCAACCCGGCGATGGCAAAGGCCATGGCGATGCGATGATCGCCGTAAGCGTCAATCTGTGCGCCATGCAGTGGCTGCGGTCCGGGAATATGCAAGCCGTCATCAAACTCTTCAACGTCGGCGCCCATTCGTCGCAGGTTCTCTGTGAGAGCGCGGAGCCGGTCGCTCTCTTTGACGCGCAGTTCGCCAGCCTCGCGGATGGTTAATCCGCCTTCCATCTGTGTGGCCATGACGGCCAGAATTGGAATCTCATCAATCAACGCTGCGATGAGCTCGCCGCCGATCACATTCGGCGATGCCGGCCGCAAGTGGCTTGACCGAACAACCAGATCGGCGACCGGCTCGCCGTGCCACTGCCGCACATTCTCAAGCTCGATCGAGGCGCCCATTCGCCGGAGCAGATCAATGAAACCGGTTCGCGTTGGATTGATGCCAACGTTGCTGATGCAAAGCATGGAATCGGGCAGCATCAGCGCAGCAGCAATGAAAAACGCCGCCGAGGAGAGGTCGCCTGGGATACGAACCTCACACGCGCGCAAGCGAGCCGGGCCGGATACGGAGATTGCATGGTTGCTTAGAGCCACCGGCACGCCAAAATGAGTCAGCATGAGTTCCGTATGATTGCGCGTGGACACCGGCTCGACAACGGTTGTTGTGCCGGCGGCCAGCAGTCCGGCCAGCAAGATACAGGATTTGACTTGTGCGCTGGCCACCGGCAGGTGATAGGTAATTGGTTGAAGCGCTCCGCCGTGAATGTGAAGAGGCGCAAAGCGGCCATCGCGCGCCGTGATGACCGCGCCCATCTGGGTGAGCGGCTCGATAATGCGTTGCATCGGCCGGCGTTGAAGCGACTGATCGCCGGTGATCCAACTGTCGAATCGTTGACCGGCCAACAGACCGGCCAGCAGCCGGATCGTTGTGCCGGAGTTGCCGGCATCGAGCATCGTCTGCGGCGCGCTCCATCCGGTTAGACCTCGCCCGACAATACTTACCTCTGCGCCCCTCTGTTCGATGGCGACACCTAACGCCTCAAGACAGGCCAGCGTCCGTTGACAATCATCTGCCGGACTGTAGTTGAGCAAGCGTGACCGCCCATCAGCCACCGCCGCCAGCATAGCAGCGCGATGCGAAATAGACTTATCGCCGGGAATGGCGATCATTCCATGAACGCGTCGTACCGGATCAATCGTCTTGCTTGACATGAGCGAGCGGGCTATGTTACACCAAACCGTGCGGAGCATGCGAGCAAAATGAACCAGGGAATCCAAGCGCCAGATGCAGGAGCAGAAAACGACCGTAGGTTTGACCATCGCCAGTGACTTCGAGTTTGTCGAACTGGCCGAACTGGTGGCAACCAATCTTGCCAAGCTGATTGAATTTGATGAGGACGCTTCCACCTGGATTGGGATGGCTGTGCGTGAAGCAGTCATCAATGCCATCCGACACGGCAACAAACAAGACCCGAACAAGCGTGTTGATCTGCGGTTCTCACTCAACAACGACACGATCACCGTCGAAGTGATTGACGAAGGTGAAGGCTTTGATCTGCGACTCGTGCCTGATCCGTTGGACCCGGAAAACCTCTTGAAACCATCCGGTCGAGGCATCTTTTACATGCGTTCATTCATGGATCGTGTCGAATTTTCTCATCCTCCCGGCGGCGGCACCGTGGTCAGTATGAGCAGACGGAAACATTCCCAAGGAGAGGTGACCAGCCATGCTAACGATTAGTCAACGACAGGTCGGTTCGATTACCATTGTAGACCTCAACGGGAAGATCACCATCAGCGAAGGCAGCGCCCAGTTCCGCGAGGCGATTCGCCAATTGGTCGAGCAGGAGAAGCCTCGGCTGGTGCTGAATTTTGCCGGCGTCACCTACGTGGATAGTTCAGGCGTCGGCGAATTGGTCAGCACCTACACGGCCATCAGTAAGCAACATGGCCAACTCCGCTTGCTGCACGTGCCGCCGCGCATCAAAGAATTGTTGCGCATTACCAAGTTGCTTTCAGTATTTGAACTGTTCGACGATGAAGCAGCCGCGCTCCAGAGCTTTCGCTAGCGGTTGTTGCCTGTGATGCAGTAGTATGAAGCGTATCATTTGCGCCATCCTGATTGGTTCCTTCGGCGTGTGTGCGCTGCCGGTTGGCCGAGCCGCTCAGACGGTCAAGCCAGCGTCGCCGCCAACTCAACCAGCCGTCTACGGCGTGCAGCCTGAAACGGTCAACGTGTTTGTCCAATATGACGAGCGGCTGTTCGTTGTTATGGCCGCGCTCGGTGCGGCCGGTTATGAGGCTGGCAGCAGCGGCTCGGCCGTATCGCCAATACGCCAACGCCTGCGTGAGCATCTGGCCAAGCTTGATCCGGCTCTTCGTGCTCAACTGACGACAGGTTATAGAAACATCGTTGGCGCTGCCGCCTCAACGGGGCCTGCCGGCGTGAGCGGATTTGTTGGCCTCAGTCTGGCGTTGTCCCCGCCTCCGGCGCTGGCCTTCTCGCCACGTCGTCAAGCGTTCCCGGCCGATGTATCCGAAGCGGCGCGGCTGTTGCCGTTGATCCGAGAATTCTACGCTCGTTCGGGTGTCTCCAAACTGATTGAGCCGAGCTTGACCTCCATGCAGGAGCAACTGACTGCTGCGCGTCAGGCTGTCTCCGTGGTGCTTTATCAGGTTCTCAATTATCTGCACACAGAGCCGATTCTCTCGCTGGTTCGACGCTCATCCAGTTCGCGTCCTGCTGACGCGCCAACAAAACCGCGCCTGCGCACACGGCGACTCTACGTCATCATCAATCCGCTGGACGAGACCGATTCGGCCTACGTGCGCAATGACATTTTGAACGGCGCCGACGCCGATGTGGATCGCTTGCCCGGCGACGATTATTTTGTTGTCCTTGGGCTAGGCTCGACGCTGGAGCCGGTGCAACTGACCTTTGTTCGATTTGTGCTGGAGCCGTTGGCTGAGAAATATGCGTTGGCTATTCGCGAGCAAGCGCCGTTGATCGGTCACCTGGCGGAGAAGATCGCCGGCTCGAACGTGGCAAAACGGCTGACTGCCTTCTCGGTGGTGAACGATTCGCTGGCCCAAGCCGTGCATACTCGCCTACGGCGATTGCGCCAGCAGACGGTGATCGAGCAGCAACTAGCTGCTCAGAAACTCTCGCCAGAGCAATGGGCGGCGGAGAAGACAGCCTTAGAAAAGGCTGCCGATGATAATGCCATTGTTGAGTTGAGCGCCCATTATGAGCAAGGCGCTGTGCTGGTCTTCCATTTTTATGAGCGGTTGGCGCGCGCTGAGCAGGTGGGCGTTGATATTGCTTCGTACTATGAGGACATGGTGCGTGGGGTGAATTTTGAGCGGGAGAGCCAGCGAGCGAGCGGCTACCGTGAGGCGCGCGCGCGTGTCGCGGCGCGGCGGGCTGAACCCAGAACGCCAGTGGCGGCTGCGACGTCCCCATTGTTGGAGACGTTGGCGACGGTAGACAGCTTGGTCAAGCAGCAGAAGCTCGAAGAAGCCCAACGAGCGCTCGATGAATTGGCCAAGCAATATCCTAACAATGCGCGCGTGTCCTACGCGCAGGCGCAACTGATCAGTCAACGGGCGCGTCAGATTGATCCAGCCAGCAGCGCCGATGAAGATGCAGCATGGCACATGTTGATGTCGCAGCTTGAACAGGCTGTGCAAGTCTATCGTCGCGCTATCAACGCGGCGTCGCTGCCTGACGAGAAATGGATCGTCTCGCAGTCGCACGTGGCCATAGGTCGGATATTGGAATTTGCCGGCCAGATCGAAGCAGCCGACGACGAGTATCGCAAAGCGATCGAGCTGGGCGATGTGCCGGGCGGCGCCTATGCGCAGGCGAAAGAACGACTCGGACGGAGAAATTAGTAGGCTCATCGCGTTTCGTCTCGGTGGACAGTGATCAGTGGTCAGGAGTCAGGAGTCAAGAGCCAGTGCTCAGTGCTCAGGAATCGCCCATGAGCGCCGCGCTCGCCAGGAAGCATGAAAATGGTTATTTGCAGAGGAGCATGCGTTTTGGAGTGCGGCGGCAAGCCCGCAGGGCGCGACGCCGCTTTGGCCTGGTGCGTCGTGTCGTGACAGAAAGCGCCGTCGTCGCTTCGCTCTGCCGGCGCACTCCAAGACAAAGTCAGGAATCGCCCATGAGCGCCGCGCTCGCCAGGAAGCATGAAAATCGAGGACAGGCGGGAACGCCTGTGCCACATTCTCAAGGGAATCGCCCATGAGCTGACGCGCGCCACGAAGGATGAAATAAAATTCCTTCGCGAGGTTCGTGTGTTTCGTGGGCTATTTTCAGAGGAGTGGTCAGCTCAATGTGGGCATTTCTCACGAACCACGAATCACGGACCACGAACCACGAATCACTAAGCACGAACCACGGATCACGGACCACGGACCACGAACCACCGATCACGGACCACGAACCACAGATGAGTGCAGTTGAAGGTTCTTATGACAGGCGGCATCCCACGAGTTCGCATTGGACCGGCGGGCTGGTCCTACGCGGATTGGCAAGGTCGCGTCTATCCTGAAGCGGCTGGCCGCCAGTTTGATCGGCTGGCATATCTGGCTCAGTATTTCGACACGATCGAGATCAACAGTTCATTCTATCGCCTGCTGACGCCTGCGATCACCGAGCAGTGGGTGCGCCGTGTGGCCTCGCGCCCTGAGTTTAAGTTCACAGCCAAGCTCTATCGCGCCTTCACACATCAACGCGATGAGGCGACGGTTGAAGACGAACGGCAGTTCAAGCTGGCAATCGAGCCGCTCGCGCAGGCGGGCAAGCTCGGCGCGATTCTGGCGCAGTTTCCCTGGTCGTTCAAGCGCACGCGCGATGCGCGCGTTTACTTGCAGAAACTACTCGATCAATTCCATGAGTATCCGTTGGTGGTCGAGTTTCGGCATGCCTCATGGGATCGAGAAGAAGTCTATCGTTCGCTGGCCGAGCGTGGTGTCGGATTTTGCAACATAGATCAGCCGCTTCTTGATCGTTGCATCGCGCCGTCTGATCATGTGACGGCCGCTGTCGCTTACGTGCGATTGCATGGGCGCAATGCTGACCAATGGTTCGCTCAATCGTCCGATGCCGCAGCCCGGTACGATTATCTCTATTCGCCTGAGGAACTCGCGCCGTGGGTTGATCGCATCCGTCACATGGCCAGTCAAGCTGATGAAGTCTATGTGATCACCAACAATCACTTTCAGGGGAAGGGCGTCGTTAACGCGCTGGAGATTAAGTCCATGATGCTGGGTGAGCCAGTGCCGGTTCCTGAACCGTTGCAACGCGCCTATCCTCGGCTGAGCGCCGTCGCGCGCCCGCTGTGAAGGCGTCTTTTCTGAGGAATCCCTGCCAACGGATGAAAGGTTCCAACGGATGAAAAACCGGTTGGCACTTTTCATCGGTTGGCAAATTTCTTTTTATCATTTCGGTGCGTCGCCACAGGCCAGATCAGCAACTTCCCTCATGACCGCAAAGCCGCAGATGGGCGCAAAGAAAGCAGGCCCGCGGCGGTCTCGGCGGCTTGGCAGCTTTATTTTCCTCCATCGTGGCGTGCGGGCGCACATGGCCAGTTCCTGTCAAATGAGAATCGCCTGCCGAAGCTGTCGCCTCAAAAGTGAATCTCGTCTTCACGAAAATCAGGTGTTTCCAGTTGTAGCGTCGCGTGAACGATACCGAATTCCTGACGCAGTTTGTCTTGAAGCTGCTCCAGTGTAGTCTTGTGGCAAGCGCCGTCTTGCAACACAATATGCGCGCTGAGGGCTTCACGGCCCGGTGTAATCGTCCAAATATGCAAGTCGTGAAGACTGATCACACCCGGCACGGTCTGAATGCACTGCTTGACCTTTTCGATGGGAATGTGAGCCGGCGTGGCTTCCAGCAAGACGTTCACTGAATCACGCAGCAGTCGCCAGGCGCTGTAAGAAATCAAACTGGCCGTCAGCATACTGAACACCGGGTCAGCCCGTCGAATATCCCATAGCACAATCACAATGCCTGCTGCGATGGCTCCGATCGAGCCGAGCGCATCGCCGAGCAGGTGGAGAAAGGCGCCGCGGATGTTCATGTTGCCATGCCGATGCTTATTCAGGAGCCAAAGTCCTAATCCGTTAATGAACAGCCCGCCGGACGCGATGGCGATCATTTGCGGGCCGTTCACGTCGGGTGGTGACTGAAGCCGTCGCACGGCTTCATAGAAAATGCCAAGCCCAATGATCACGATCACCACCGCATTGGTAAATGCGGCGAGAATTTCCAGGCGATAATAGCCATAGGTCTTCTCGGGTGGAGCCGAGCGGTCGGCCATCCACATGGCCACCAGCGCCAACGTCAATCCGGCAACATCCGTCAGCATGTGACCGGCATCGGCCAAGAGCGCCAGACTATTGCTTAACCATCCGCCGATGGCTTCCACCACCATATAGCAGGCGGTCAGGGTAAGCACCAGTTTCAGGCGGCGAGCGTTAGTGCTATAGCTCGGCTGTTGATGATTGTGTGTTCCCATGGATAAGTTGCCATATTCTACACGCCGACGCTCAATTGTGAAGATCGTCACCAGAAAAAGTGCTTGACGCAGCTTGATCCAATCACTAGAATCCCGCTTCTATGATCGCTCGGTCGAACTTCGGTGACACGGTTCTAGTCGCGGCTTACTGGTGGTCTTGGCCATAGCCGGTGGGGTGTCACACGAAGTCGAGGGACTGTTTGATCCCCACCTTGAACACGCATTCAAGGTGGGGCTTTTTATTTTTTGGAGAGACGTTGTGTTCGAGCTGAAGCAGGAACTGGTCGCCGATTTGGAAACGCCGGTGTCGGCATTTCTGAAGCTGCGCCCGTTGAATCCGTTGTTTTTGTTGGAGAGCGTCGAAGGTGGCGAGGCGCTGGGCCGCTATTCATTCATCGGATTGAACCCGATGCTTCGTCTGGAAATGCAACTTGGTGGAATCATCTGGTGGGAGTTAGGAATTCGCCGGCGAGCTTCGGGTCATCCGTGGGAACTGTTGCGAGAGACATTGGCTCGATTGAGCAGCCCGCCGACGCGCGCCGACCTGCCTCGTTTCTCCGGCGGGCTCGTCGGCTTTGTCGGTTACGATGCAGTACGGTTCATGGAACGGCTCCCTGAGACGGCCCGACCGGTCATGCCGTTTCCACTGGCGGCATTTTATTTGCCGGCCGTGATTCTCGCCTTTGATCATGTGCGCCGGACGGTGAGCATCATCGGCGCCAAGAGTCAGCTCGGCGTGGATGAAACAGTTGAGCAAGTTCATCGGCTGCTTAGCCGGCCAATCCACGAGTTGCCGTCTGCGCCCTCAACGCGGCCACGAGCCAATCAGACGGCTGAGCAGTTCGTCGAGCGGGTCATGCGCGCCAAGGAGTATATTGCTGCTGGAGACATCTTTCAGGTGGTCCTCTCCATTCGGTTTGAAGGGGAGACACAAGCCCATCCGTTTCAGGTCTACCGGGCGCTGCGCATGATCAATCCGTCTCCGTACATGTACTATCTGGATTTCGGATCGCACCAGATCGTCGGTTCATCGCCTGAGATGTTGGTCAGACTCGAAAACGGACAGGCGATGGTGCGACCGATTGCCGGCACGCGCCCGCGTGGAGCCGATCAGCAGGAGGACGATCAACGTGCGCGCGATTTGTTGGCCGATGAAAAAGAGCGTGCCGAGCATTTGATGTTGGTGGACCTGGCGCGGAATGATCTTGGACGCGTGGCTCAGCCGGGAACGGTGACCGTTCCTGTGTATGCCTCGGTGGAGCGGTATTCCCACGTCATGCATTTGGTTTCGAGCGTGGAGTGCCGAGTCGCCCCACAGATAGATATGATTGATTTATTCCAGGCTGTTTTCCCTGCCGGAACGGTGACCGGCGCGCCAAAGATTCGGGCAATGCAGATCATCGAAGAATTAGAAGGTGAGCAACGTGGCCCCTATGCCGGCTGTGTTGGCTACTTTGGACTCAATGGCAACATGGATCATGCCATCACGTTGAGAACCACTTTCTTTGCCGGTGGCCGATACTACATTCAGGCTGGCGCCGGCATCGTGGCTGATTCGGTGCCCCAGCGTGAGTACCACGAGATTCACAGTAAAGCGCAGGCGATGTTTCGCGCGTTGGAGATGGCGGGAGGCAAATTATGAAAGTGTTGCTCATTGATAATTACGATTCGTTTACCTACAACCTCTATCAGATGCTACGGGTGTTGGGCGCCGATGTAATCGTCCGTCGAAACGACGAGCTGAGCCTCGATCAAGTGGATCGGCTTTCGCCGACGCATCTGGTGATTTCACCGGGGCCGGGCCGACCTGAGCAGGCTGGCTTGTCCTGCGCGGTGATCGAAGGCTTTTATAACAAAATTCCTATTCTTGGCGTTTGCTTGGGTCATCAGTGTGTGGCGCACGTATTTGGCGGACGTGTCCGGCGAGCGCCACGGATGATGCACGGCAAAACGTCGGCGATTCATCATGATGGTCGGAGCATCTTTCGTGGCGTGACCAACCCATTCAGGGCGACGCGGTATCATTCGCTGATTGTCGAACGGGACGAATTGCCTGATCTTCTGGAGGTCTCAGCTTCAACCGCGGAAGGCGAGATCATGGGGCTTCGCCTGAAGGCGTTTCCCGTGGAAGGCGTTCAGTTCCATCCAGAATCCATCATGACGCCAGAGGGCGCTAAGCTGATCAGCAATTTCCTACAACTCGGAGCACAGAGCTGATGGAAGAAACATTAGAGAGACTTGTGAGTGGCGAGCATCTTTCTCGGCAGGAAGCCAGAGAGATTTTGTTACAACTGATCAATGGCGCGATGGCTCCGTCGCAAATCGGCGCCTTGTTGATTGCATTGCGCATGAAGGGTGAGACGCCCGATGAAATCATCGGATTCATTGAGATCATGCAGGAGCGGGCTGTCCGAGTTGATCTATCGCTTCGCCCGCTCGTTGATACATGCGGCACTGGCGGCGATCGAAGCGGGAGTTTCAATATCTCGACCATGGCCGGATTGGTGGTTGCCGGCGCCGGTCAACCAGTCGTTAAGCATGGAAACCGCGCCGTGTCCAGCCGATGCGGCAGCGCCGATTTTCTGGAGACGCTCGGCATTCGCGTCGGGCTTGACCCAGACGGCGTTCGACGTTCATTGCACGAAACGGGCTTCGCCTTTCTCATGGCGCCGATGTTTCACCCGGCCACCAAACAGGTGGCTTCGATCCGACGCGAGTTGAAGGTAGAAACCATCTTTAACAGTCTTGGGCCGTTGACCAATCCGGCATCGCCTGAGTATCAGTTAGTGGGCGTCTCCAGTCTGGCAAAAGGCCGGAAGATCGCCGAGGTGATGCGCCGGCTCAACCGGCGTCGCGTATTTATTGTGCATAATGAAACGGGCTACGACGAAATGACGCCTTGTGGACGCAACGTAGTGCTGGAAGTGGCCGAGGGCCAAGTGCGAGAGTTTGTCATTGAAGCTGCGGATTGTGGCATGCAACCATGCCGAGCAGACGATCTACGAGGCGGGTCGCCAGAAGAGAATGCGCGTATCGGCATGGCCATTCTCAAAGGCGAGCGAGGGCCGAAACGGGATACTGTGTTGATGAATGCCGGCATGGCCTTGTGGGTGGCGGGCCGCGCCGGTGATCTGCGGCAGGGCATCGAGCAGGCAGCCGAGTCACTCGATTCGGGCCGCGCATTCCATGTGGCCGATTCATTGCGGCGGCTGTTCCCCTACGATGGCGGTGCCCCGCCGATTCGTCTGGCCTGGGATTAGAGGAGGGCGTATGATCCAATCTGTATTGGAGACAATCATCTCGGCAAAACAGCAGGCTGTTGAACAAGCGCAGCAACAGAGGCCGCTGCCAGAGCTGATGCGACTGGTTCGGGAGAGTCCGCAGCCGAGAGATTTTAAGGCGGCATTGCTCGGCGCGGGGCTTTCGGTCATCGCCGAAATCAAAAAGGCTTCGCCGTCACGAGGTGTCATGGTTGAAAATCTGGATGTCTGCGACGTGGCGCGGCAGTATGAGGAAGCGGGCGCGGCGGCCATCTCTGTGGTGACGGAAGAGGCATTCTTCGCCGGCCATCTTCAAGACGTGCAAGCGGTCAAACAAGTCGTCGGGCTGCCGGTGTTGCGCAAAGATTTCATCTTCGACGCCTATCAGGTGTGGGAATCGCGCGCGGCGGGAGCGGACGCAATTCTGCTGATTGCCTCATTGTTTGACATGCCGGTGCTGCGAACATTCATTCTGCTCGCGCGCCGCCTGCGCATGGCGACGCTCGTGGAGATTCGCACGAGCGATGACTTAAAAAAGGCGCTGGATGCCGGCGCTGATCTGGTCGGTGTGAATGCGCGTGATTTGAATCATTTTGTCGTTGATCTGCGCGTGCCGCTTTCCTTAGCGCCGTTAATCCCGCCGGGAATTGTGAAGGTCGCCGAGAGCGGCATCAAGACAGCAGAAGACCTGCGATCTATTCGACAGGCCAAGTTCGACGCCGTGCTGATTGGCGAAACATTGATGCGGGCTGAGCATCCCGGTGGCAAATTGCGTGAGCTGATTCATGAGAGTGCGACGCATTCGAGTCGGCAAATTGCGTGAACTGATTCATGAGCGTGCGACGGATTCGGGTCAAAGTGTGCGGCATAACCAATGAAGCGGATGCGCGATTGGCAGTCCAGTGTGGCGCCGATGCGATCGGATTCATTTTCGCGCGCAGTCCACGACAAATCACGATCACGGCTGCTCGTGCTATCGCGCGGCGGTTGCCGCCGTGGATCGCTCGCGTCGGCGTCTTTCAAGATCACACGTTGGAGCAAGTGCAGGACGTGCTGGATGAAGTCGGGTTAACACATGCGCAATTGCACGGCTCGGAACCGCCTGAGTACCTCCGCCGATTGAACGGGCGCGCTGTGAAAGTGTTTCACCTGTCTGACGCGAATCTGCTCCAGGAGATTCGGCGCTACGATTGTCATACGGTGATGCTTGATTTGGCCAAGCATGAGTCAGGCCATATCATGAGTTTCATCGAGATCGCCCGCGCGGTGGCAGCGCGCTACAACGTCATTTTAGCCGGCGGCTTGACGCCTGAGTGCGTGAAGCGGGTCATTGTGCAGGTCAATCCCTACGCAGTGGATGTCGCGCGCGGCGTCGAAGCGTGTCCGGGCAAGAAGGATTGCATCAAGATGGAGCGATTTTTTCAACAAGTCAGGGAGGCGGAACATGAACTATGACCAGCCTGATGAGCGTGGCCGATTCGGGCGGTTCGGCGGACAGTACGTTCCAGAGACATTGATGGAGGCGCTGTTTGAGCTGGATCGCCACTTTCAATCGGCTCGGCATGATGAGCAGTTCAATCGAATGTTTCGACATCATCTCTGCGAGTTTGTTGGTCGGCCGACACCGCTTTATTTGGCCGAACGGCTCACGCAGCAACTGGGCGGAGCAAAAATCTACCTGAAGCGGGAAGACCTCTGTCATACCGGCGCGCACAAAATCAATAATTGCGTCGGGCAAGCGTTGCTGTGTGCGCGCATGGGGAAAAAGCGCATCGTGGCTGAAACCGGCGCCGGTCAGCACGGCGTGGCGACGGCTGCCGTGGCAGCGCGATTGGGGCTGGAATGTGTTGTTTATATGGGCGAGGCCGATATGAAGCGGCAGGCACCGAATGTGTTGCGCATGCGGTTGCTGGGCGCTGAGGTCAGACCTGTCAGCGATGGCCGCCAAACATTGAAAGAAGCTATCAATGCAGCTATCCGTGATTGGGTGACGCACGTCAAGACGACTCATTACTTGCTCGGCTCAGTTGTTGGGCCGCACCCTTACCCGACGATGGTACGACACTTCCAGTCGGTCATCGGTCAGGAAGCTCGCCAACAAGTGTTAGCCTGCGAAGGCCGACTGCCCACCGCGCTGGTTGCATGTGTTGGCGGCGGTTCCAATGCGATGGGGTTGTTTTACCCGTTTCTGTCAGATGACTCGGTGAGAATTTATGGCGTCGAGGCCGGCGGGCGCGGCAATCAGTTGGGCGAGCATGCAGCGACGATCCGATATGGCCGGCCTGGCGTGCTGCATGGCGCTTACTCATACGTGCTGCAAGATCGTTTCGGTCAGATTGCTGAAACACACTCAGTGTCAGCCGGATTGGATTATCCGGGCGTTGGGCCGGAACATAGTTTTTTGAGCGAGTCAGGGCGCGTCACATACGTCACAGTGTCTGACCATGAGGCGCTAGCTGCTTTCGAGCAGTTGTCTCAAATAGAAGGGATCATTCCGGCGCTTGAATCGGCGCATGCGCTTGCCTACCTCAAAAGACTGATCCCGCACACAGGACGCGATGACGTTGTCATCGTCAATCTTTCCGGGCGCGGAGACAAAGACCTGCAAACAGCCGGCGACGCAATGGAGGCACGATGGGACAGGTCGCATGTCGCATGAATGAGTTAAAGCGGGCAGGCCGGAAAGCGCTGATCCCATTTCTGACCGCCGGTTTTCCCTCACCAGAGATTTTTCTGCGACTGCTGCGCGCCGTTGATGAGCTGGCTGATCTGATTGAAATCGGCGTGCCGTTTTCTGATCCGCTCGCTGATGGGCCGGTTATTCAACGAGCGTCGCAAATGGCCTTGCAGCAGGGCATCACCTTAGATTGGATTCTGCAAACGCTGGCCAACACGCAAACGCGCGCGCCGCTCGTGTTGATGAGTTATTTGAATCCGTTGTTACAATACGTCGCCGGCAATGTGGCGGCTGCGGCTCACCATGCGCAGATTGCCGGTTTGATTGTGCCAGACCTGCCGGTTGAAGAAAGCGCACCACTGGAAGCGCAGGCCAGAGATCACCAATTGGATATGATCTACTTGGTGGCGCCAACAACAAGCGCGGAGCGCGCCCGCTACATTGCTGAGCGTTCGCACGGCTTCGTGTATCTGGTCTCGATCACCGGCGTGACAGGCGCTCGCGCGAGTTTCCCTTCGGAGACATTCGAGTTTCTCCATCGCATGCGCCAGGTAACCGATCGGCCACTTTGCCTTGGATTCGGGGTTTCGCATCCTCGTCAGGTGGAGCGCATCGCGCCGTATGTGGATGGGGTAATTGTCGGCTCGGGTCTGTTACACGCGATCATGGATGCGCCTTCGGATCCGATCCGCGCTGCTCAAGATTTTCTGTGGCCGATCAAACGGGCGCTAGAACAAGCAGGCTAGTGCGATTTTCAGTTGCCTTTGACCTCGTGGCCATGCAGCTTGCGGGCTAATGTACGCTGGCAAGCGCGCGCAGGGCAGACTCATTCACAAACCGAGCTAGCTCTTTTTCGCATTCAATGTTTTTTCAATGAGCGCCTCAGTCAGTTGAATGGGGTGGCCGCTGAACCGCAGGATGCCTTCACGGTCAATAAGAAAGGCTCTGGGAATACCGCGCACGCCGTAAAGTCTCGCAACCTGGCTATTCCAGTTGCCTTGATCGTAAAGAATCATGAAATCGAAATTGCCGTTTTTCAGAAAACTGGTCGCGCGTGGCGTCAGTCCTTCGATGTTGATGCCGATGACTTTCAAGCCCTTGGATTGATACCGGCTGTGTAGTTTCTGTACGTGAGGCATGCTCACCCGGCATGGCCCGCACCACGAAGCCCAGAAATCAAGCAGTACGACTTTGCCGCGAAAATCGCGAAGCGAGTATTGTTTTCCTGTTTTATCAGGCAGTTTGAAATCCGGGGCCAATTGATTCAGGGCTGGCTGATTGAAGACCTGTAGTGAGTATGTTGGAGTGCTAGAAAAGCAAACCAACGCTCCGCCTAGAACGGCGCATGCAATCAGTACAAACGCTCGCTCAGTTCGACGCATATCGTTATGACTCCTCTGATTCGAATGAAAATTGAAGGATAGGCAGAGATGATTATTCAAGCAAGTGGCAGCGGAGATTTCAGGCTAGCTTGAGCGACCTCGTCTCAACGACGTGTCCTCGGATGATGTCACGAGATTCATGTTGCAGAAGAGCGTGATAGTCATGCGTGTTTATAAGCCGCTGGCCGGCATGTTTGGGCAAGAGCCTGGTCAAATATCTAAGATCACCTGAGCCTGCCAGCCACGCGCCGTGCGTTCAACCTGAAAACGGTGGAGCGTAACTGCTTTGACGTCCACGACGAGCTCATGCTTGCTCGGATCAAGCCGCTCGCCATAAACCTGCGCCTCCGCTGTGTGGCGCTCGCCGTCCTGCCGAATCACCACACGCTGGGCGCGTAGCAGGAGTTGCTCGGCGTCCTTGTAAAAAACAAACTCTTGCAGGAATCGAAACAAGAGGAGGTCTAGCGCATGAGACTCAACCGAGATAGTGCGGCGCACTTGATCGTGGATGGTGTTGAGGTCGCTCACCATCACATTCATCGTCGCGTCGGCGGCGGCGATGAACAACTCTTCAAGCGTGTCGCCCCATGCTTCCAATGCCACGTCGGCGGTGGCGATGTCTTCAAGGTAGCGGTATGGCATAGGCGTGATTCGTGGATCGTGGTCCGTGATTCGTGGATCGTGGTGCGTGGATCATGGTCCGTGATCCTTGATTCGTGAGAAATGCCTGCGCTGAGCTGACCACTGTCCATTGACCTCCTGAGCACTGACTTCTGACTTCTGGCTCCTGACTCCTGACATTTGGCTTCTGGCTTCTGACTTCTGACTTCTGACCACTGACCACTGACCACTGACCACTGATCACCGACCACTCCCCACTGACCACTATCCACTATCCCTTGACATTGCCGATGGGAATGAATCGAACCACCGGTTTACTGAGGCCGGCTCGGTCGGTGGCCTCGATCACGTCGTCAATGTTCTTGTAGGCTGGGCCGGCTTCTTCTGCTAATCCGGCGTAGGAGACAGTGCGCACGTAGATGCCGCGGGCTTCCATCTGCCGTTGAAGTTCTTTGCCATTGAACAATTTCTTCGCCTTGTTGCGGCTCATGGTGCGACCACTGCCATGAGCTGTGGTGAAGAACGTTTGATCGCCGCTGGGGATGCCGGCGAGCAGATACGAGCCGGTCTCCATGCTGCCCCCGATGATGATCGGCTGCCCGGTCTGCTTGTAGATAGCCGGCAGCTCGTCAGCGCCGGGAGCAAACGCGCGTGTCGCGCCTTTACGGTGAACCAGCACATCGCGCATCTGACCGTCAACATTGTGCCGTTCGAGCTTGGCGGTGTTGTGCGCCACGTCATAGACCTGATGCAGGCCCAGTTCCTTCGGGTCCTTGTGAAACACGTCGGCGAACACTTCGCGGATGCGATGCAGAATGACTTGTCGGTTCGCAAATGACATGTTGATGGCGCAATTCATCGCGGCGAAGTAAGCCTGTCCTTCGGGCGAGTCGAATGGCGCGCAGGCCAATTCTCGATCAAGGATTTTGATCTTGTACTTGCTCTCCATGACACTGAGAAACATCTCCAGGTAGTCAGTGGCGACCTGATGTCCAAAGCCTCTGGAGCCGCAATGAAACATCACCACAACTTGATTGGGTAGATCAATGCCAAATGCTTTGGCCAGCGCTTGATCAAACACATACTCAGGTTTGGCGACCTGAATCTCCAGATAATGATTGCCTGAGCCGAGCGTGCCGATTTGCTTGTAGCCGCGTTCGACGGCTTTCTTGCTGATTTTGGAGGCGTCGGCGCCGGCGATGCAGCCGCCGCCTTCCGTGCGTTCTAGGTCTTCCTGCCAGCCGTAGCCGTTCTGCACGCACCAACGCGCACCTTGCTCAACGACGTGGCGAAATTCATCCTGCGAGATTTTCACAAAGCCGGACGCGCCGACGCCGGCAGGCACGCGCGCGAATAATTTGTCCACCAGCGTCTTCAGATGCGGTTTGACCTCCTCGTAGGTCAGATTGGTTCGCACCAGGCGCATTCCGCAGTTGATGTCAAATCCGACGCCGCCAGGTGAAATGACGCCGGTTCGCGCATCCATCGCCGCCACGCCGCCAATCGGAAAGCCGTAGCCCCAATGCCCGTCGGGCATGCAATAGGCGTACTTCAAAATCCCTGGCAACGTGGCCACGTTTGTCACCTGATCGAACACGCCTTCGTCCATCTCTTGCAACAGCTTCTCTGTTGCAAAAATGCGGGCCGGCACACGCATGCCTTGTTTGTGTGTGATAGGAATTTCCCATGTGGTTTCGTTGATTTTCTTGATGTCATTTGGTATTGCCATAACTCACCTCCCCATGAAAACGAGAGGATATTATAACCGACCGGCGCCAATTGTGATGGATGGAATCAAACGCAACGAAACTATTTGTAGACGGCGACGTCAGCTTTGCGCAGCAGTTGATCTTGGTAGTAGAAGCCGCGCCTGATGGTGCGGGCAATGGCTTGAGGGCGGCCGCCGGCGACGAATTCGACGATATTGTGCTCACCGGCTTGGAACGGCTCCATGGCAATTGGCGCGATAGGTTTCAGGTGAGCCGCCTGAAACACATTTTTGAGGGCGCGCTCCAGTTCAGGATTTTCTCCGGGTGGAGCGAGCCGACGATCACATACATCAACAGCCATGAGCACGTCGCCGCATATCAGCCGGTCAAGCTGATGTTGAATGTAGGCCTGTGGGTCTGTCAGTTTGTCAATGGCTTGCTTGACAGCGCGGCCCAGCTCTTCAAGAAAGAGCGCATAGCCGCTGGGACCGGCAGAGACGCGAATATGGAGGTCTAGTGTAATATCTCGGTTCTGTAATTGGGATTGGATCGTGGTGATCTCCCGGCTCACTCGGCGCGCGCGTTCGGAGGCTTGGCGGAGGTCGGCATAGACATCTTTGTTCATCGCTGCGCCTTTCGTCAGCAAATTGTCCAGCGCCTCAACCAACGCTTTAGCGCGCTCAGCTTCTGCCTGCAGGTTTTTGGCCAATGGTAGATCATCGCGGAAAAAGCGATTGAGGGTTTCTCCGGCGCGTTTCATCGCGGCTTCGAAGCCATCTTGTTCCAGGCCGTTGACCGTGCCGCCAAAGATAAGGCCTAAGAGTCGGGCGTAGAGCCGATCAGCAGACTCGCTGCTGAAGCCGGTCGCCTGCTCCGAAGCGCCAGCCGCTGAGCCTGATGGATGACTCGTCGTGCCCTGTTGCATCTGCGCGCGCAATTCCTCTAACGCCCGTCGGTGTTCGTCAGTATGGGCCTGTTGTTCGCGGACTTTGTTCACAAGTTGAGAGATGGCCTGTTCAAGCCCTTCGATCTTGGCCCGCGCTAGTTGCTGTTGTTTCATCAGTTCAGCCTTCAGCTCATCGAACGCGCGTTGCAGTCGCTTGCTGATTTGCTGCTCAACGGCCTCGGCTGCCCCGGCTTGCGTCTGGCTAGCCAGCGTCTGCTCCAGAGCAGCAAGGCGGTCACGTTCGCGGTGGAAGTCAATGATCAGCGTTTCCAAAGAGGCCAGCTTCTGTTCCATGTCCTCCAGTCGCCTGCCCTGTATTTGCACCGATTGGGTAAGCTGAGACGACGGATTGGATAAGTCGGTTGTGGGTGGTAACGGAGCAGGGGACTGACCCGTGAATGGGGGTCGTGATGTGAAGCGATTTTCGACATCGTCATACGATGGGCTGCGCACGGGGCTGCGTGAAGTTCGCTGGTGTGACCAAAACTGGGTGAGCTTCGTCCACCAGCCGGGTGAGGCAGGAGGCGGTGTCGGCGCTGGTGGTGGTATGACAGCCGACGGCCCGCTGTATCGCTCTGACATGGACACCATCAACATGTCGGGTTCCGGTTCCATCACCGGCCGCTCAAACCGATGTCTCAAGTAACGGTATAAGACCCAGAGAATAGCCAACCCCAGAAGCAGGGCTACCAATTGACCCACCGGCGACGAGATGAAGTCTTCAGCCAGCCACAGGAACGAAGAAGTCGCCCAGGTGATGGGCACCACCAGGACTTCACCCGCCTGGCCAACAGCATCACGACGAACCGCATTGAGCAATTGAGTGCGATCTTCCGAAGAAAATTCAACCTGACCGCTTTGGATCAGCAGCTTGGAACTGCCCGGTTCGGTCGGTTGCTTGTTGAGCATGACATGGAGCGTCAGCGTTTGCTGAAAGCCGTACCATTGTTGGCTGCTTAATTGTTTGTTCGGTTCTAAATTGATGGTTTCTGAGGCAAGGATGTCCGGTGTCGAAATTTTGATGTGGGAGGGGATATCCACGAACCGGAGAAAGCTCCAACCAATATCATCGCCTTTGAATGTGACGGTCTGTGGCTTGAGGTAATCGTCAATTGATAATTTGAGGTTGGCCGGCGTGACCGAAATGGTTGGCAGCGGACTTCGCCAAAAGAGCTTAATGTAACGTGCCTCTGCCTGAGCGCTGACCTCGTTCTGCTGAGCCAGTAACTCGGCAGCTTGAACCGTGTCCGGTTGTGGTTGTCCGGCGGGCACGCGACCAACGCGGTAGACCAAGCTGATGGGCGAGGTGGCAGCGAGCGTCACCAGCAGCGTCACCGTCGCCTGTCCCTTGATGGGTATCCATTGGCCTTCCCGCAACGGCTCATCCGGCTTGATTGTCAGCTCAATGCCGGCGGGGATTTTGTCGAACCGGATGAACCACCAGTCAGGCTGATCGGTCGTCACTCTAATGCTGTAGGTTGTGGGAGCCCGTTCATTATAGAAGCGGCCAATATCTTGCGTGATGGATTGCGGATTGGTCAGTTTCAGTTGAACAACCGGGGCGGAGGTTTGCGCGATGGCTGGTCCGCTTGCCCACAATAGGCTGAGTAGACAAACCAGATTGCGCCATCTCCATTGCCGGCTACGCGTGGGCAGGCCGACACGCGGTTGTTGTTGAACGAGACGTGTCGCAACACGGCCGGAGTCGGCAAGGTTCATATGCCTTCTCCTATGCAGGCCAAGGCGCGTCTGGGGCGCCTCGACGCGGGTCAATGGATCGTCAGCCATAAGTTCTCAGTCATCAACTGGACGCTGACGGGGAGCCTTGGTTGCGTTGGTCATCGCAGTTGCCGGCGCCGTTCCCACTTTGCTCAAGGGCTTCTTGAAGCTTGGCCAGGAGCGCGTGCTTGATCTGAGTCAATTCTCCATTCAACGTACAACCGGCTGCATTGCGATGGCCGCCACCGCCGAAATGATCGGCCACGCGGGCGACATTGACGGAGTCCTTTGAACGCAATGACGCGCGATAAACACCCGGTTGTGTTTCGCGCAAGGAGACGACGATGTCAATATCGGCTGCGCTCAACGGATAGGTCACAATACCTTCAGCGTCTTCTTCTGTGGCTTGCGCCTCTGTCATCATCTGGTGCGTGATGGCCAAGCAGGCAATGCGACCCGTCTGGTCACGGGTGAGCGAACTTAAAGCGAGACCCAGGAGTTTGAGTTTGCTAAACGGTTGCGAGTAATAGATGGCGCGGGCCACGCGAGCCGGGTTAGCGCCCAGCTTGACTAGCTCGCTGGCCACCTTGAGCGTGCGATCAGTGGTATTGGGATAGTGAAACGAACCGGTGTCAGTCAATAAGGCCGCATAGGCGCAGGTGGCAATCTCTGGCGTGACGCGCACCCCCATTGCTTTGCACAGATTGTAGATCATCTCGCCGACCGCCGAGGCAGTTGTGTCAATCCAGTTAATGCAACCAAATCGCACAGTCGTCACATGATGATCAATGTTGATGGTGAACTGCTGTTCGAGTCCCGGCAGTCCAGGCCGATCAATGTCGCTGCACTCGATGACGAACACGCCATCATATTGGCGTGGACGATCGAATTGCCCAATCTGGCGAATGCGGTGCGCGCCGGGCAGTTCCCGATAGGATTTTGGAATCTCGTCACGGATCACAATCTCCGCCTGTTTATTCATTGCTTCCAGCATCCACATCAGCGCCAGTGACGAACCGATGCTATCGCCGTCAGGCCGAACGTGTGACGTGATGGCGAATTGATGATGCCGCTCGATGAATTCAACAACTTCACTCAACATAGCCGCCTCACTGCTGACGGGAATTGTCCAGTTCTGCGAATAGTTTCTCCAATCGTTCGGCTTTTTCAAGCGAATCGTCAAAGTGAAAAGTCAGTTGCGGGATGAAGCGCATGGTGAGACGCGGATATAACTGTGAGCGAATGAAGCCGGCTGCATGATTGAGCTGGCGGATGGTTTCGTCAATCTCTTGTCGTGACCCCAGCAAGCTCACGTAAACCCGCGCGTGACGCATGTCCGAACTGACTTTGACGTGAGTGATCGTCACCGGCCGGATGCGCCGGTCATTCAATTCGTAGGTGATGATCTCGCTGATCTCCTCGCGGAGCAGCTCGGCTATCCGTGCGGGTCGAAACGGTTTGGTCGTCACGCCACTCTCCTTGCTTTCGCCTCCGATCAATCGGCTTAGAGCGTCTGCGCCACCTTTTCCAAGGTGAACGCTTCAATGATGTCACCGGGTTTCAGGTCGCCATAGTTTTCCAGGGCAATGCCGCATTCAAACCCTTCGCGAACTTCGTTGACATCGTCCTTAAATCGTCGTAACGATTGAATGGTGCCTTCATAAACCACCACATTATCACGCAGCAGTCGGACGTTTGCCTTGCGGCGGATGACGCCAGCAGTGACCATGCAGCCGGCAACGCTGCCGACCTTGGCCACATGAAAGACCTGGCGTACCTCGGCCTGACCCAGTCGCACCTCTTTCTCCACCGGTTCCAGCAATCCTAGCATCGCGTTACGAATCTCTTCTTCCACTTTGTAAATGATCGAGTGGAAGCGAATGTCTACATTCTCTTGTCGCGCCAGTTCCAAAGCACGTGGTTGCGGACGGACGTTGAAGCCGATGATGACAGCCGTTTGTGAATGGTCGTGCGCGGCTGCTGTTTGTGACGATTTGTTAGCGGCGGCGGCCAGTAAGACGTCGGATTCAGTGATGGCGCCAACGCCGCTGCGAATCACCCGGACACGCACTTTCGGACTGGACAATTTCTCCAACGTAGCCCGTAACGCCTCCAATGAGCCTTGCACATCGGCCTTGAGGATGAGTTGCAATTCGCGCAATTCACCACGACTCATGCGTTCGTGCAACTGTTCCAGCGATGTGATTGCAGCCTGAGCGACGCGGGCTTGTCGTTGAGCCGTCTGCCGCAGCGAACTAATGCGATGGGCAAGATTCGGATCATCCACCACCACCAGCTTATCACCCGCTTCCGGCACAGCCTCCAGGCCGATGATCTCCACCGGCGTGCTGGGCGGGGCCGATGTCAGCGGTTGACCGCGATGATCAAACATGGCACGCACCCGTCCAGACGTTGAGCCAACAACAAAGAGGTCGCCAATTTTCAGTGTGCCTTGCTCAACCAAAATGGTGGCGACGGGGCCACGCCCGCGGTCTAGCTTGCTTTCCAGCACAGTGCCCATGGCATTACGCGCCGGATTGGCTTTCAGGTCTAACAGGTCGGCCGTCAGCAGAATCATCTCCAGCAATCCATCGAGGTTGATCCGCTTTTTCGCTGAGACTTCCACCATGACGGTATCGCCGCCCCACCCATCCCAGACCAGACCGCGCTCGGAAAGTTCCCGCTTGACCCGCTCGGCATTGGCTTCAGGCTTATCAATTTTGTTAATCGCGACGATGATCGGCACGCCGGCTGCCTGCGCGTGCTCAATCGCTTCGATGGTCTGCGGCATGACGCCATCGTCGGCTGCGACGACCAGCACAACGATGTCAGTCACTTTGGCCCCCCGCGCGCGCATCATCGTGAAGGCTTCGTGACCCGGTGTGTCCAAAAAGACAATGTCGCGTTTCTCAGCAGGATTATCTGGATTCGGAACTTGAACCGTATAGGCGCCGATGTGTTGGGTGATGCCGCCAGCTTCCGATTCGGCCACCGCTGTTTGCCGAATGGCATCAAGCAGACTCGTTTTGCCATGATCCACGTGCCCCATCACCGTGACCACAGGCGCTCGTTTCACCAACACCTCTTCTTCGCCGGATTTGATCATTTTCTCCAGAATGGCTTCTTCGACCAATTCCTCGAATGAGGCAATCTGAACGGTGAAGCCAAATTCGCGGCCTAGCTCAATAGCTGTCGCTGCGTCCAGCGGATGATTGATGGAGGCAATCACACCGCGTTCCATCAATTTGCGTTGCACATCGCGCGAGCGCAAGCCCAGTTTTTCGGAGAATTCCTTGACCGACATGCCTTCCATCAGTTTGACATGCTTCAGTTCTGCTGGGCGCGGTGGCTCGGTGATGACCGGAATCTCAGGCGGTCGTTCTTCTGTGATGACCCGCTTCTTGACCGGCTGACGCAGCGTTCGCCGCCGGCGGCGACGATCATCGCGTGGGGGCACATAAACCTGGTCTATTGGCGGTGCGCCGGCTGGCACCGGAGCTGGCTCAGGAGCGGCTGGCGCTGGCTTCAGCACTCTGATGACCGTGCTGGCGGGCGGCTCCACCGGCGGTGGTGAAATGGGCGCTTCTACGACTCCGGTCGTCATACTTCCGGAGACGGGGACTCTTGGTGGAGTCGGCGCCGGTACCGGTCCCAGGCGCGTCACCTTAATACCGCCTACCGTCGGCGGCTCCTCAATCAGTGGTGGTGGCGGCGGCGGAACTTCCTCCTCCTTTTCCAGAGGCTTCTTTTCAAGTGGAATTGTCTTGAAGGTGGGCAGCTCCTTGGCCGGTTCGACGGGGGCTTTCGGCTCCTCCGCCGCAGTGGCTGCTTCGCCCGCTTGGGTCAGCGGCACAGCTTCTGCCGGCGGCGGCGATGGAGGCGGCACAGGCTGACTCACGACGGGCGTTGTGCTGACCATCTCTTCGACTTCTTTAGTCTTCTTCTTCAGTACGACCTTCGGCTTTTGGGAGTCATCTTTCTTGGCGTGGTACTTCGAGCGAATCAGGTCAGCCTCTTGTTCGGTCAGCGTGTTGGCTGGCAAGCTGACATTAATGCCTAGGCGGTGGGCATCTTCGATCACCCGCTTTGGCTCCAAATGGAGTTGCTTGGCCAGTTCGTAAACTCTAATCTTTCCCATTGGTATCCTTATGTTCTTACCGTCAGCTTGATGACTCGTGCAGCGCTTCCGGCTCGTTTGACATCACCAGGGACGTTAGCTCGGCTCCAGCCAGCTCCGACGCGGTTGCTTCCGCTGGCGGCGCTGCGGTGACGGTAACCTCGCCGGTTGTGCTAACCGGCTGCGCTGGCGCCGTTACCTCACTCGGCTGGTAGCGCGACATCAACAGTTGCGCTTGCTCGATGAGTTCTGAAGCTTGATCTAAGCTGATGTCCAGCGATTGGGCCAGGTCATCAGCCGTCGCCCGAGCCACTTGCTCTACGGTCTGATAGCCGTGGGCTGAGAGCTTGCGCACCATGTCAGCGCCCAGTTGTTCTTCTGCCGCCGTGATGCTCACCTGACTGGGCGCAATGAGCTGAGCCATTTGGCTCACCACGTCACGTTTCACATCCGATTCACTGCGAATGTCAATGTTCCAGCCGACCAATTTGGCAGCCAATCGAACATTCTGACCGAGCTTGCCGATGGCCAGCGATTGTTGATCGTCGGCGACAATGACTTCCAGCCGCCGGTTCGCTTGGTCAACAATTTGAACTTTGTTGACTTTGGCTGGGCTCAAGGCATTGGCGGCAAAGATCGCCGGATTCTCTGACCATTCGATGATGTCTATTTTCTCGCCGTGCAATTCACGAATGACTGCTTGAACGCGGCTGCCTTTCATGCCGACACAGGCGCCCACTGGATCAATATCGCGGTCGGTTGAGACGACTGCCAGCTTGGCGCGTTCGCCCGGCTCGCGCACCGCCCCTTTGATCAGCACGGTGCGGTCATAAATCTCCGGCACTTCCATCTCGAACAATTGCATCAGCAGCTCAGGACAGGTGCGCGACAATATGATCTGTTGTCCGTAGGTCTCTTTCACGTCGCGTGTCACACGAATGATGACGGCGCGAATCCGCTCGTTGAGTGAAAATTTTTCCGCCTTTGATTGCTCCGAGCGGGGCAGCAACGCTTCAACCGAACCCAAATCAACGATGATGTCGCCGCGTTTCTCAAACCGTTTGACGTAACCGTTAACCAACTTGCCGACTTGGTTAATATATTGTTCATACACCAGGTTTCGCTCGGCCTCACGCATTTTTTGGGTGATCAGTTGCTTGGCTGCGTGCACGGCAATGCGGCCGATGCCTTCAAACGGACGCTGGATTTCCAGGATGTCGCCCGGCTCGGCGCCCTCAGCCAGCTCGTTGGCTTCGGCCAGGCTGATTTCTCGCGCCGGGTCAGTGACCTCTTCGACGACGGTCATCTGGGCGAAGATTTCAATCTGTCCTGTGTCAGCGTTGTACCGCACCGTGATGTCCTCACCCAGATGGCGAAATTGTTTCTGATAAGCCCTCAGCACAGCTTCGGTGATGGCGTCAATGATGGTTTGCGGGTCAATATTCTTCTCACGACTGAGCAATTCGATATTCTGTGCAATCGGGCTTAAATTCACAGCCATAACAATTCCTCTCCCTGCCTCCCGTCGGCTCGTCTCTGCTCGCCGCTCGCGCCCATGTGCGGCGGTCAGCGCCTCGCCGGGTGTGCCTTGAATATTACGACTTGCCTTTTCCCCATTGAAAAACCAGATGCGCTTTGCGAATCATGGAATAGGGAATTGCGACTTCATGGCCCAGCTCCTGTTCGGCAATGGTGACGATGTCACCTTCAATACCCAGAAGCTGCCCATGAAAGTTGCGACGGCCTTCCACCTCTTCGGTTGTTTGGATTTTGGCCTCTCGTCCAGCGAATCGCTGATAATCAGCGGGTTTGTACAAGCCTCGCTCCAGCCCTGGTGAACTGACTTCCAACACATACCGCGTAGGAATCAGGTCTTCCACATCCAGGAGCGGGCTGATGTATTGACTAACCGCGGCGCAATCATCAATCGTCACGCCTCCAGGCTTGTCAATGTACAACCGCAGCACTTGACGGTGTGCTGGACCGACCAATTCGACATGGACCAATTCATAGCCCTCGCCGACCACAACCGGCTCGACAACGGCAGTGATGCGTTCAACCAGATATGACGACATTCGGTCTAACAAAAAAGTGGGCCGCAGCCCACTCTCCAAACTCCTAAGCTTTTCAACAATCTCACAAGGAGATCATTGAAGCGCCAATGATAGCCGTTGAGCGGGGTAAAAATCAAGCCTGGTCAAATTTTGAGTTTGGTTCAATCAGCGTTGGCGACCAACATTGAATAGGACGCCCCACTGCATGCAGGATTGCGACTCTTGAGAATATGGCACAAATGTGGCACAGGCGTTCCTGCTCTGTGCCATTCCTGCCTGTGCTCCATTCTCATGGTTCGTAGCGAGCATGGAGCTCATGAGCGATTCCCTTGAAAACAACATTTTCGTCGTTCCTGGCGTGCCTCAGCATATAAGCGATTCCCATGGAAATTCCCTCACGGAGA
>JANWZE010000072.1 GCA_025054955.1 Blastocatellia bacterium
TGCGTGTGAGACGGGGATGAACGAGGTATTTCCTGGGGATGAGTTGTTTGGGTTGATGCGAGGGTTTTTGTATGCGGGGGCGCCGTCGTTGGTGGTGAGTTTATGGATGGTGCATGATGGTTCGACGGCGCGGTTGATGGAGGAGTTTTATAGTGGGTTGCGGCAGGGCCAGAGCAAGCGGGCGGCGTTGCGGCAAGCTCAGTTGGCCCTGAAGCAGCAATATCCACATCCCTATCACTGGGCGCCTTTCGTCTTAATCGGAGCACCGTGAGAAGCTAATCGGGGAATCTGCGTCAGACAGGGTGACAGGTGAGGAAGATAGGTGATGTTCCAAGGGGATTTAAGCATATTTACGAATATGCCAGTGATCGAAGAAATGAGAGAATACCAAGCACGGACGCTGGGTTCCCGCGCAAGGCACTACCAAAGACGTTCTGCAAAGGATTATCGAGGAGAATGAGCCATGAAGCATCGGATCATCGCACATAAAAACGCCTTTTTGGTTGTGGTCATTCTGATTTTGATGGCCTCGGCGCTGACGCCGAGATCATTTCACTTGGTCGGTGATGTAACGCTGGCAGCGCAACGAAGCGGCGAGTATAAGGACGGTGAAGTCATCGTTCAACTAAAGCCGGGCGTGGTCGCTAGACAGTTAGCGGCGCGTTACAACTTGACGGTGAAAAAAGACCACAAGAACAACCAGTATCTCTTGTCGTTGACCAATCTAACCGCGCGTGACAGGCTCAGTGTCGAGCAGCTCGTCGCTCGGCTGAGTAAAGATCGTGACGTCGAATGGGTAGAGCCGAATTACTTAGTGGGACTTGATCAGTTCGAATCGGACCAACGCAGCATCCCGAACATTGATCCGCGCAGCATGCCGTTTTTGGATGGTGTATCGCCGGCTGACTATTTTCAACAATATGCGCTAACGCTCGTCAAAGCTCCGCAGGCGCACGCGATCACGAAGGGCTTCGGTGTGACGGTCGCGGTGATTGATTCAGGCGTGGATACAACGCACCCGCTCTTTCGCAACGTGACTGTGGGTTATGATTTCGTGGACAATGACACAAACCCATCTGAAACAGGATTCGGCAGCGCCTACGGCCACGGCACGCATGCTGCCGGCACGGTCTTGCTCGTTGCCCCAGACGCGACGATCATGCCCATCCGTGCGTTCAATTCGGCTGGCATAGGCGATGCCTCAGCCATTGCCAGCGCCATTCGCTGGGCTGCCGATCAAGGCGCTCAGGTGATCAATATGAGCTTCAGCTACCACGATGAGCTTCGCGTCGTGAAAGATGCCGTCGTCTACGCTCGCTCACGTGGTGCGGTGCTGGTTGCTTCGGCGGGCAATACAGGAGGCGCTGTCCGTTATCCGGCCAGGGCAAAGGAGGTCATCGCTGTGGCTGCTACAGACGCTCAGGATAGGAAAACAAGCTGGAGCTGTGAAGGCAAAGAAGTTCATGTGGCTGCGCCCGGCGTGAGCATCTACAGCGCGTATCCAGGTGGCGGCTGGGCATGGTGGGATGGCACATCGTTTGCCGCGCCACTGGTCAGCGGCGAGGCAGCATTGATTATTGCTCGCGGCCGTCATTCTGACGTCGCCAAAAGAATCGGCGACACAGCCGATCCCGTCGGCGGCGGCATGGGCAAAGGTCGAATTAACTGCTACGAGGCTGTCCGCTGAGTACACCGACTGACCGGGCATTCTCAGGTGATTCCGATGTAGCTGTGAAATTTGTTGCATACCATCAGACTGACGCTCTGGTTTTCTTCCAAGCGCCACAACAGATCTGAAGCTCGGCCGAGCACAAGCCCAGCGGCGCAGGGCGCTTGCCGCAATGAACCAGGGAGCCTGATGCTTATTCCAATAGCGCAAGAAATCGCGTTAGGATGCGTTCGGTCATTCCCCAGATCGCACCGCGCGGCGATGGATAAGCCGGCCACTGGTGTGTCTGCCCAGCAAAAACATAAGAGACCGACGCTGAGCGCCCCTCTCGTTGAAGTTCCGTTATGGATAGCCAGAATGCGTCCTCTACTTCGCGTGGATCAAGTTTCAGAAGCACGTTCGGCGGCGCTACAGCCACCAGTGGAGTCACCACAATCAACGGCAATCGGCGGGTGACCGGCTGCAACGGTTCCATCACGCCGAGGAACCGCCCGCCCACCTGCAAGTCAATACCGACTTCTTCGCGGGTCTCCCGCACCGCGACCTCGCGCAAATCCTGGTCGCCCACTTCAGCCCGGCCACCCGGCAACGCCAGATGGCCTGACCACGGGTCTTCGGCGCGTTCTGCTCGCTTGATGATCAACACATCAGCCTGACCATCGCGATTGCGCAGCACCAGCGTGACGGCTGCCTGTTCATATTCACCGGCATCAATCGGCAGATGGTCGGCTGATGCCAGCCGGTGGGCAAGCTTTTGGCAGATCAGGTCAAACTCGGTCATCAGTGAAGCAACATCCTATTCTTCCCGCTCGGTCATCGGTGAAGCGACATCCTATTCTTCCGATTCTGTTCTCTCTGAGGCAACATCCTATTCTTCCAGCGTTGAGATGTCGCCCGGATCCATGCCCATTTCCTTCGCTTTCAGCACGCGGCGCATGATCTTGCCACTGCGCGTTTTCGGCAACCAGGTGGTGAACTCCAGCTCTGATGGCACAGCAATCGGGCCGAGTGTGTGGCGCACGTGCGCTTTCAGTTCTTCTGCCATGGTGTCGGTCGCGGCAAAGCCTTCTTTCAAGATGACGAAGACTTTGATTGCTTCGCCTTTGACCGGGTCTGGCTTGCCGATGGCTGCTGCTTCGGCCACTGCCGGATGGCTCACCAGCGCGCTTTCGATCTCAGCCGTGCCTAACCGGTAGCCGGACACTTTGATCACGTCATCGGCGCGACCCAAAATCCAGAAGTAGCCGTCTTCATCTTTGAAGGCCACATCGCCGGCAGTGTACACATTGGGAATCGTTTTCCAGTATTGCTCATACCGCTGCGGGTCTTTGTGAATGCGACGCTTCATAGACGGCCATGGATGCTTGATGACGAGAAAGCCGCCTTGCTTGGCCGGCACCGGATGCCCGTCTTTGTCCACTACGTCCGCAACAATGCCGGGGAACGGTCGTGTCGCTGAGCCAGGTTTGAGTGGTACGCACGGCAAGGGCGTGATCAACGTGCTGCCGGTTTCCGTCTGCCACCAGGTATCCATGATCGGACAGCGTTCGCCGGTGACGCGATAATACCACAACCAGGCTTCGGGATTGATCGGCTCACCGACGCTGCCAAGTATGCGCAAACTGCTCAAGTCGTATTTCTGCGGCCACTGCTCGCCATAACGCATGAGTGAGCGGATGGCCGTCGGCGTTGTGTAGAAAATGCTCACATCATATTTCTCGATCAATGACCACCAACGCCCCGGATCAGGATAATCAGGCGCGCCTTCAGGGAAGAGCACTGTAGCCGCGTTCAGCAACGGCCCGTAGACGATGTAGCTGTGACCGGTCACCCAACCCGGATCAGCCGTGCAGAAATAGACATCGTCGTCCTTCAGGTCAAAGACCCACTTGGCCGTGATGTACGTGCCGACCATGTAGCCGCCATGAACGTGAACGACGCCTTTGGGCCGACCGGTCGTGCCCGATGTGTAGAGGAAATAGAGTGGGTCTTCGGCATCCATCGGTTCGGCCGGGCAGATCGAAGAGGCCGCATTGACCAGCTCATGCCAGTCCCGTTCGCGCGGCGGGAATAGCTCCAGCGGCGGCGATTGCCGTCGCACGACGACCACGTGCTCAACGCTCGGCGCTTGCTCGACCGCCTCGTCTACGATGCCTTTGAGGTGAACTGTCTTGCCGCGTTGATAGCCAACGTCAGCCGTGATCACCAGTTTCGCTTCAGCATCAACGATACGGTCACGCAACGCTTGCGCGCTGAAACCTGAATAGACGACGCTGTGAACCGCGCCAATACGAGCGCAGGCCAGCAGCGCAATGACCTGTTCAGGAATGCGCGGCATGTAGACGGTGACACGGTCGCCCTTAGTGATGCCCAGTGATTTCATGGCATTGGCAAACCGGTTGACTTGCTTCAACAGTTGACCATACGTGTAGGTTTGCGTGGAGCCGTCTTCGCTAACCCAGATGAGCGCCACTTTGTTTTTGCGCCCGTTGTTAACGTGTCGGTCGAGGCAGTTGTAGCTAATGTTGCACTGTGCGCCGACAAACCATTTCGCCCATGGATAGTTCCATTCGAGCACTCTATCCCAAGGCTTGAACCATTCCAGTTGACCGGCGATCTCAGCCCAGAATCGTTCTGGATCAGCGATGGATTGCTGATAAATTTCCTCGTAATTTTTAATCCAGGCCGATTCGAGAATGTGTTGCGGCGGATGGTACACGTTCTTCGTTTCAGTGAGCACGTTGATTTGCTCTTGAATGGTTGACATGGTTTCCCTCCACAGTGGAATGAACAAGCGCTATAAGCTAGCCAAAATCACGAGCCGATACAATCAATTCTTATCGGTTGGCTCTGGTTCCATTGCGCTGATTGAGGGCAGCAAAGGCCCCTGCCATCGTTGACGGGTCAGTAACCTCGGCTGGCGCCGCCACCGCCGGAGCTGCCGCCGCCGAAACTGCCGCCGCCGAAGCTGCCGCCACCAAAATTGCCGCCGGACGACGCGCTGGTTGAAATGCGTGGGATCGTTCGGTAGTAGACGCGATGATACGTGCAGAATTCGCAGGCTTCGGTGATCTTCGCTCTCCCTTCACTATAGGTCGTTGCTTCGCGCACCGTCACCTCGGTGCTCGAACAGGTTCGGTTGAGGCACTGCGGGCACTGGTTATAGCCGCTGAACCATCTGGGATAGCGCAGCGTGAAATGATGCGAGCAGGCCGGACATAACCAGACGTCGTAATCAACGCTTCGGAGCGTCTCTTCGAGCTGCTTGACCTCATCCAGATGTTTGTCTTCTTCTGTTTCGGGCAAGCGACGCATCATCGCGCCGCAGGAAGGGCATCGGCGTTTGCGATAGCGGCGCCATCGGCGATAGCCGACGTACGACCCGATGCCGAGCGGGATCACACCGAGCAGTCCTAACGCCTCTGTCGGAAATTCTTCCGATTCATCGTAGCTTTCTGTGGTGGCCGAAGGAATATCAACCGGTTGATTCTTGACGACGGCGGCAATGGTTTGAACGCCCCACAACAGGCCGGAGTCAAAGTCACCTGTTCTGAAGTAGGGAATAACGTAGCTGTCTAGGATCGCACCGCATTTGCCATCCGGTAAGATGGCTTCCAGTCCGTAACCGACTTCAATCCTGATGCGCCGGTCACCAGTAGACCACAGAACGAGCACGCCGTTGTCTTTACCTTTTTTGCCAATGCCCCACCGTTGGAATAGATCGTGAGCGAACTCTTCAATCTCGCGCCCTTCAAGCGAGTTGATGACCACAACAGCCATCTCAGCCGTCGTCTCGGCTTCTAGTGTATCAATGATGGTATTGAGTTGTTGGATGGTTTGCGGTCGCAGTGTGCCGGTCAGGTCGGTGACCCAGGTATTATCGCGGGTTTTGGGGTTGGGAATCTCTTCCGGGCGCTCCGCCCAAACAAGGCTGGCTCCAACAGCCACCAGACAGGCTGCCAGAAGCCACTGTTCCCAACCCCTGCATGTTTTCATTGCAGCGAGACGAGTATTAGGATCTTGCCTCGACCGTGATCAAGACGCTCCATGGCCTTGCCAATGATCGCGCCCTGTGCCTGCCCGGTATCGCTCACGCGCATGGCATAGCCCGGCGTCGGTGATGTGGTGAGCAAGTCTCCCGGTTTGATCGCGCCGTAGGAAGCGTCAACGCACGTGTAGACTCGACCACTCAGCGCAACCGGCTTGTAGGATGTGTCTGCTCGCATACCCAGTACCACGCCCGAATAGAGGCCGCCGGCGCCGGCAACCACGCCAACCACGCCGCGCTCGTGAGCCTGCGTAGAGAGCTTCAGCCGCCCAGCTTTCTCTGGATCAATGACGACCACGTGGCCAGGTTGAATCTGATCTGCTTGGCGCAGCTCGAACATTTCAGCCAGATCCAATCCGCGACCGTTCAGTTGAATGCTGCCGCCTGATGGGCCACCGTTGATCGCAACGGTCGTTTGACCATCAGGGCCATTGATTTGAATCGAGCCGCCGGCACTCTCATTGGCGGCCATCTGAATTAACTCACGCGCTTGTTGATCACGCAAACGAATCCGTCCGGCTGTCGTGACATTATTGTCAGTCAAGCCGCCGGCTACCACTTCAGTGGTGAACGTGCGCCGGCTTGTAATCAGGTCACCGGTGCCGAAGAAGTCACGCATGGGCGGCTGCGCCAAGCCAATACGGACCGAGTTGAAAAAGAAGTGTTGAATAGCTGCGTTGACATCGGACGGCGTCAACAACCCAAAGTGACTAGCCAAGAAACCAGCCAGAAATCCACCGATCAACCAACCGGCTATCGCTGTTTTTTTCTTCATTCTCTCGTTTCTCCTGTTGGAATCTTACTCTCGTGTTCACCGGGCCGAACGATAATAGCTGGGACGAAGATTCGATGCAAGCGTGGCGTTCGGATGAACCGCACCTACCGTCGCGAGGGATAGGAGTATGGCTCAAAACTCCTGCTGTGCGCCTTGCTCATGGCGCTGATTCCTCGTGCCAGAAATGGTCAGCTTGGAGGTTCAAAAGCAGCCACGGTTATTGTTGACAGCTTCAGTGGGAAGGAAAATCTTGCTGACAGCTAGCGAAGCGCAAGTGATGTTTCTTGACTGCTGGCGCAGTGCAGCAGATTTTTGTTGTGGGCTAGCCGAGCACAAGAGATTTTTGTTGGGATACCGAACGCGGAGGGAAAGACCACGTTCGTGGAGCCAAAAAACATAGCGGGACCTGAAACGACTGAGCAGGAGTGTACGACCTTCACTTAGCCTTTAGAGCGGTTTGCGAATGAATTTGCGCTGGGAGCGCCCGCTTCCAGCGTGCTGGCTCGCAAGATGCGGGGCTCCTAAGCTAAAGGCAATTGAAAACTGCTCTAGTCACGTTATGGTCAATAAATTTATGCTTCGATGGCGACAGCCGCGCACCAGTGGGTAGCCAGACGTGCAACATCTGGGTGAACGTCATCCCCAATCCGGCTTCACTCTTTGGCGGCGGCAGCCGCCGCCAGCAGGTAGCCAGACGTGCAACGTCTGGGAGCCGTCATCCCCTAATCCCTGGCGCCTTGGAGAGGCGCCAGCAGCCCTCCCATGGGGTCATTCGTGCAACTGAAACACTCGCCGCGAACACCCATGTCGTCGCGCGTCTCCAACGCGCCATGATTGTTTAGTCTGCTGTTCCAGACGTTTCACGTCTGGCTGGACTTTGGCGCTTTTTGAGGGGAGGATGTCCTCCAGTTAAAATTGAGGAGTTTTTAAAATCTCAGAAAATCGGAGGACATCGTGAGAGAAGATAACACAGCCAGAAAGATTCAGACCAGCGAGCCGTCGTTGCTCAAGGAATTGATTCGCTTGCTGCAGGCGCATCGTGAGGCGGCCAAGCAGCGGCGGAGTTGGGTGCGAGTCGAGGCGTTAGTGATGGCCGAGCTGTTCAGCTTTGGGCGCAAGACGATGACCCAGCGGTTGGTGAGCCTGGGAGCGACCGAGCAGGATTGGAGCGCCTGGTATCGG
>JANWZE010000073.1 GCA_025054955.1 Blastocatellia bacterium
CTGCCGGGCCATTAGCCCCAGCTATTTTCGACACGAATCATGCATCGAGCGGTTCTTGTTACCACCACAACCGCCAATCATGCCCAACAGACGATGTGATGAAAAACCTTTATCAGCGCGTGGACGACGGTTGCTCCATCAATCGAGCAAACAACTGCTCATACTGATCCGTCACAATCTCCCAGTTGTAAGAGGCGCGAACCCGCATCATCGCCTTCTCACGATACGAGGCAATTTCATCAGGTGCATCCAGCGCATGCTGGAGCAGAGCGGCGAGCTGATCCACGTTGCGATAAAACACACCGGCATCAGCAACTACCTCGCGGTTTTCCGGCGTATCGAAGACGATGACGTAATTGCCAGCGCCCATCGCTTCGATCAACGCCGGATGTGTCCCTCCCACTTCGGTGGCGTGCACATAGCAATAGGCGTTTTGTTGCAAAATCCTATAACCCTCGCCAAACACATAACCGGTGAAGACCACACGCGGGTCAGTCGTCGCCTTCAGTTGTCGGATATAGCTGTGGGAATACGGTGCGTCGCCAACAATCACCAGCTTGAGCTCAGTCCGTATCCGCGCAAAGGCCTGGATGACCAGGTGGGCATTGTTTTCCGGCTCCAGACGGCTGACATATAGCACATACCGCTCCGGCTCTAGACCAAATGGTTTGAGGCCATCCGCATTGCGCACGCGACCGATCGGCGCGCCATAAGGGATCATCGTTGATTCTTTGCCATAACGTGAGCGATAGTAAGATTGGATCACACCAGCGTCAGTCACTACAGCGTGAGGAATTTTGGTCGAGAGCCATTCTGACAGCAGATAGTAGAGCTGACCGAGCCAATTCCACTTCTTGCGCCGGCGCTCGATGCCATCAACGTTAATGGCTGTCTTCTGACCAGCAAGCCGAACCAAGCCCGTCGCCAACGCATTGGCCGCGTTGCACACGAGCACGACATCGTAACGATTGAACCAAGAATGAACGGCTGAAATAAACGTGTGGACGACTGTGTCCAGATACTTATGCCGGATGGTCGGCAACACAACGAGTTTGACACCTTGATAGACACGTTCGGGTATGGTGACGTAATGGCTGCGGCCATAGACGGTCAGGTCGTGACCACGCTGCGCCAGTCGTATGCTCAATTGTTCGGCGAACGTTTCAAAGCCGCCATAATTGGCGGGAATACCGCGCGTGCCCATGATGGCAATTCTCATATCCTCGACGATGCCTCTCGGTAGAACTGAATTGCGGGCAGAATGGTTATGGATGAATGATGGCAATTCTCATACCTTTGACGATGCCTTTCGTGGCGCGCTGAGGCCCAGCACCTCATAGTAGACGCCCAACGTCAACTCTGCTGTGCGACGCCAGGTAAAGCGAGCGGCCCGCCGCCTCCCCTCTTCTGAGAGCCGGAGTCGAAGCGCCTCATCTTCGACAATTCGCGCTAAAGCGTTCGCCAATGCGTCGGTGTCGTATGGGTCAACCATCAGGCCGGCTGATCCCACCACTTCCGGCAACGAGGAACTATTGCTGGTCACCACAGGCGTGCCACAGGCCATCGCTTCTAACACTGGCAGCCCGAACCCTTCAAAGATGGATGGATAAACAAACGCCACGGCGCCGCTGTATAGAACCGGTAAGTCCTCATCCGGCACATAATCGGTCAGAATGACGTCTCCGGCATAGTGCGAGCGGTGCGCCTCGTGAAAAATATGTTGATGCAGCCACGCCTTCTTCCCGACAATCACCAACTGACAGCGAAATCCTTCATCAGAGCTTCGCGCCTGCGTGTAAGCTTGAATCAATCGAGCCAAATTTTTCCGCGGCTGCAGATTTCCCACTGTCAACAGGTACGGTCGTTCAATGCCATACCGTCGCCGAACAGTGGCCAGCCGCTCGTGATCACGAACCGGTTGAAACTGCTCAGCCACTCCGTAGGGCGTCACAACAACTTTCTCTGGAGGGAGGCTATAGGTGCGGATCAAATCGTGCCGCGAGTATTCGGAACCGGTCAAAACTTTAACCGCTTTGCGCGCGGTGTGTGGAATAGTGCGCTTAAAGAAGAAACGCTCTCGAGGCGTGAAGAATTGCGGGAAGTGCTCATACGATAAATCATGAATGGTGGTCACAACGGGCTTGGGAGACCACGGCGGCGCTGTGTATTGTACGTGCAATAGATCAATGCCCGTACGATAGATGGCCAGCGGAAAACTGAACGGAATGCGCGCATAGGGCGTGTGAGGTCGAATCAAATGAACGCGAACGCGCGGCAATCGCTCTTGCCACTGTCGCGCCAAGTCAGCGTGAGTGAAAAACAACACATATTCATTCTCTTGATCAATCTCGGTCAGAGCGACGATGAGATTCTTGACATAAGTCTCATTGCCCGTCAGTTGGCCACCAATGGCATGCGCGTCAATCCCAATTCGCATGGTCGAGAGCCCTATATTACGGACTCCCGCTGATGACGGCAAGGGACGCCGCAACGCTGATAAGGTGATGAACAGACGAGGTGACGGCGCGCAGCAGCATCAGGCCATCAGACGAGGTGACGGCGCGCAGCAGCATCAGGCCATCAACTGCGCCTTACCTTAACCTGTGTGGCGACCCTCGCCGTTGAGCGCGCGAAATACAAACTTGAAAATAGAGATGGCGACGGCGATGGCAATGACGAGAAACAAAACCGACACAAGCAACTTCACCAATCCAGCAAGCATCGCCAGCAAGCCAAAAGCAATCTTGATTAAGACAATCGCGGCAATGATGCCGCCGATCCATTTCAACACCTGCATAGGCTTATGTCCTCCTCAATTGAACTGAGTTGATCTGCATGACATTCAATTCCAGCGAAACGCAACATCTCGCTCCTTGGCTTTCAATCAGGCCGGTCTGACCCGGTTGGCTCCGGTGACGAGTCACTGGGTCCGGTCGGTTTTGCCGTGGGGGGAATAAGCGTTGTTGGCATCATCACGGGGTACGACGTGGCATCAACCACCTCGGCCGTTTGGTGGGGCCGACGCGCCCGCCACAGCAAATAGATGGCCAACCCTATCAATATCACCGGCACAAGTATCGCGCGACTCATCAAGCCGCCCGACCAGTAGAAAGCTGTTGCCACGAAAAAGACGATACCAAGAGCAATCAACAAACCGGCCCATGTACGGACATTCTCTTGCAGCAAGCCCCGCAACGGCTCGCCCGGCTCAGCCGGATACAGACCATGTTCGATAGCGCGAGCTGTGCGATAGGCATCCATGATCGAATACAGATAAAATGCCACTCCACCGAACCCGAATAGCTCCAGCCGCGTCAACTCAGCCATCTGAAACAAGCCCACCGTCACGAGGAAATGCGTCAACGCTTTCGCCCGTTGCCCGTTGTAAGCTGCTCCCAATCCGGGGATCAGCGCGGCCAATGCTGCCAGCACAGGCGAGAAACGTGAGCGGCTCGGTGGGACCGGAGTGGCTGGGCCGGCAGCCTGCAACATCTGGACGCCGCGCACAATGCAATCCTGACAATACGCCCGTCGCTTGATGCGGTGGTCGCAGATGGGACACAGTGGACGGCCACAGATTTCACATCGCGCTGTCGCTCGATGCTCTGGATGATAAAAACATCTGACCATGCCTCTGATCCATCCGGTATTCGTTTCAAGTCCACTGCCGACTACGGCCAAACAGGCAATTTAGTTCAAGCATCTTTTGCCATTGACTCGCCCCAATCATTGTTGGTGCGGCAGCCATCCCGCTTGAGTCGCTAGGCCGGGACAGTTGATCCCCAACCATGCCACCGATCCGTAGCCCGATTTCGATCAGGCAGCCCATTCAGTAACACACGCCAACGGCCACAGGTGAGTCATTCACGGAAGCGGCCACCAAAAATCTATTGACCTTGTCGGCTCCCCGATACAACTACAGATCGGCAGGTCTCATTCACGGAAGCAACCACGGAAAATCTACTAATACCAATCGTGGAGAAAAAGACCACGTTGACAGAGCCAAACAGCATGGCGAGACCTGAACTGATTGAGCGCGAATTTGCGATTTTCCTCCGGCATCTACTCAGGCGGCGGCAGCCGCTCACAAGAGGGTAACCAGACGCGCAACGCCTGGGAGCCGTCATCCTCTAATCCCTCGCGCATTCAACAGCGCGACCCGTTCTCTCAGCAGCTCGTTCATGCTGTCCAATCGCTGGCCGCTATAGCGGTTTGCCAATGAGTTTATCCTCGGAGGCGCACGCCGGCGTGCATGAGCCTGCAAGATGCAGGGACTCCGGCTGAAGACAATTGAAAATCGCTCCAGGGCGCGGCTCTGGCGCGTCTTCAACGCGCCACTATTGTTCGGCCTGCAGTTCCAGACGTTGCACGTCTGGCTACCTTCTTGCGGGCCGCTTGCGCGGCTCAGCAGAAATGAGCGTCGTAATCAGAAAATCGGAGACGGCCGCTTGGGACGTTCTACTGCTGCGCCTCATGTCGCTTCATTAAACATGGCCTTTCTTCAGACCAACTGTACGGGCGGCTCGCTGTGGCCGCCCGCATCCTGACGCCAATCCATTCCAAAGCAAGGCTTGAATCCCCCTCCCGGCCCCTTTCCCTCGCAATCCTCTTTGCAGCGCCTGTGTCAAACTGTACGGGCGGCTCGCTGTGGCCGCCCGCATCCTGACGCCAATCCTTCCAAAGCAAGGCTTCAATCCCCTCCCGGCTGCTGGTTCACACGTGGCCTCTCTTCGGACTACTGGGATAAACACATGCTCGGCCACAGCGCGGCGAAGCGAAGCAGGCAACGTGTGCTCCGAATACTCACTCGTCGCACTTTCACATTTGCTGCTAATTGATGACGACCATCATATCACCTTCATCCGTCGCAGTATTTTGGCTAGCTCGATGCGTCCACGATTGATGCGAGATTTGACTGTGCCTTCGGGAATCTTCAGAGTAGCCACGATCTCCTGATACGACAATTCTTCTATGTCGCGCAGAATAATCACCGTTCGCAAGTCAGGCGAGAGTTTATCAATCGCCTTTTGAATTTGCTGGCTCAGCTCGCGCCGTTCAACAAGCTTCTGTGGGCTTTCAACGCGACTTTGCAAACGATACGAGTGAACTTCCAAATCATCGCTACTTTCCGCGGGTGTTCGGCTGCGTCTGCGCCAGTCGTCTATGATCAGATTGCGCGCGACGCGCATCAGCCAGTTCGATAAATTCCCAGCAGCCGGGTTGTACTGGTCTAGTGTTCGATACAATCGCAGGAAAACTTCCTGGGCTAGGTCTTCGGCGGCTTCGTGATTGCCGACAAACCGATAAGCGAGATTGTAGATCCGCCGTGAATACTGCCGGACGATCTCCTCCCACGCAGCGTCATCACCAGCCAGACACCGCCGCACTAACTGGACATCATCATTGACCAACGCTACCGTCGCTCCCATACCACTTCGTACTGTTCAACGTCGCCCCTATTATGATTGTTTTTGGCGGCGTTGGCAAAACGAAATCCACGCAACAGGAGTTCAAATCAGAGACGTCTGCCATCTCATGTCCGTCCGCAGCGCGATTCACCCGCTGCCCTTGCCCGCCTGGGCACAGCGCCCGGAGCCGGTCTTCAGACTGACGAGCGGTCTGTGCCCGGAGGTCTGCGGCCTGCACTCTTGCTTGACCGGCCGATAGGTTTTCGGCTACTTTTGCCCGTCGAACCAGAGTGCGTACTCAACGTCCAACATTGAAATTCCTGGCCTGGCTGGTCGTAGCAGTCATACTCATCTACTATTTTGCTCAAGGGCTGCAATGGGCTGAAATCAAGGCAAATTATCGGGATTTGCATTGGGGCATGGCCATTGCCTCGATGGTGCCCATCATGATGACCTACGTGGTTCGCTCACTGCGCTGGGGAGCATTTCTCGAACCCATCGGACAACCTTCGCTCCGTAATCTGTTTGCTGCTACAACGGTCGGTTTCTCCAGTATATTCGTCGTGGGCCGCGTCGGCGAAGTGGCTCGTCCGCTTTATTTGAGTCTGCGCGAGCCATTGCGACCAAGCGCGACGCTGGCCACCATCATGATTGAGCGGCTATTCGATTCAACCGCAGTCGCATTGTTGTTCGCGCTGGACCTGGCCGCATTTCAACCACGCATCACGGATCATCAGCAACTGGCCAACGTCCGTCAGATTGGATTTGGCTTGCTCATCGCGTTAGGCGCTCTGATTGCCGGTCTCTCTTACTTCCGGCTCCACGTGGACGACGTGCTGCGCGTTGTCAACCGCGCGCTGGGCTGGTTACCGGCCCAGCTTCGGCAGGTGCTGTTGAATCTGTTACGTCATCTGGCTGATGGACTGCATGTGCTCCACAATGCGCGTGAGCTGTTGATCACGGCCGGCTATACACTGTTGCTCTGGGCGCTGGTGACGCTCAGTTTCTGGACATTGGTCAGAGCCTTTGGCGTCGCGTTGTCGCCCGCCTCCATTGTCTTCATACTCGGATTTGCCATGCTGGGATCGCTTGTGCCAACGCCGGGCGGATCAGCAGGCGCCTTTCATACGGCGACGATGGTTGGTCTCATGGCGTTGAACATCGAGCGTAACCAGGCTGCAAGCATGGCCATCGCTATGCACCTGGTCGGCTTCGGAACCGCTCTCCTATTCGGTGTGTACTTTTTGATTCGCGATGGAATTTCACTCAAAAACCTGCGCGCGATGATAGCTCACGAGATGGCTCCACTCAATCCAACAAGCGGCAGCGCAACCAACAGCACACCCGTGCAGGTCATAGGAGCAAAACCATGAAATGTCAGTATTGCGGACACCTCGAAGATAGAGTTGTTGACTCGCGCGAATCGCGCGAAGGCGATCTGATTCGTCGCCGACGCGAATGCACCAAATGCGGGCGACGCTTCACCACCTATGAGCGCATTGATGAAATTCCTTACATGGTCGTCAAGAAAGATGGCACGCGCGAAGTCTTCGACCGACAGAAAGTGATGAACGGCATCTTGAAAGCTTGCGAAAAGCGCCCCATCCCCATCACCAAAATCGAAGCGGTAGTGGACGCCGTTGAATCGTTCGTGCGCAATTCGCCGGAACGCGAGCGTCCCACACGCAAGATCGGCGAACTCATCATGCGGCGATTGAAAGAGCTGGACAAGGTCGCTTATGTTCGCTTTGCCTCGGTCTACTTGGAATTTCAAGATGTCTCTGAATTCATGGCCGAACTCAAACAACTGGTCCATCGCAAAGAACGGAAATCGAAATAGCACGGATAGCGCATTGGGACGCTGCGCGCCCAATTGCATCATAGCTGGATGCGCCGCTGCGCGTTGTTCAGGAAAGTGTGGGGGGAGAAAGCATCGCACCTGATGCAGTGACCCTTCACCTACTTCGCTTCACACCAACTCACGGTGGCAATCTTGATTAGGCCAGCGGCTCAAATTCTGTAACAGGTTCTCCCCCAAGAGACCACGATTTGATTCCTCTGAAAATAGCCACAGATTTCAGAGATTCACACCGATGGTCCTCTCGGTGACAATCGGTGCAATTTGTGGCCGACTCCTCAGGAAGTAGCCCACGAAACACACGAACCTCACGAAAGAATTGTATTTTCATCGTTCCTGGTGAGCGCGGAGCTCATGGGCGATTCGCTTGAAAATAACATTTGAGCGTTTCCTCGGAAACACCACCGATGAACACAGATGGAGACAGAGTGATACCAATTGCGGGTTGAAGAATTCGGTCCTATCCACTCACACGCATTCTACGCGGGGGCCCACAGCGAGGCCCCCCTACAGGCCTCCCTGCCTGCCCGCTTTCCTGGCAAAAACGCGAGCCCAGAGCCACCCTGTACGGGCGGCTCGCCGTGGCCGCCCGACTCCTCTCCCTCCTCTGCATATAACCATTTTCATCCTTCGTGGTGAATGTAAGTTCATGGCCGACTCCTCTGCAAATAACCATTTTCATCCTTCGTGGTGAACGTAAGCTCATGGGCGACTCGCATGAAAATTCCCGGCCACGCGGGCTGCTGTGTTTTTGACGCTCAAAACCAACTGTTGTATGATTGGCCCGCATTTCCTTAAGAGGAGGTGACTGTGAGAGGGAGGCTGATTTCATCCACTTCAAGCTGCTATTCAATTTTTCCGGACAGGGCAACGAGCGTCTGTGCAAGCACTGACCCTGGAAATGCGATAAGGCGTCACTGGGCAACGTCACCTTTGAATGGGTGGAGTACGTTACCCGCAGCTTGTCTCAGTGAAAGATGCCATTGGGAGGGCAGATGAATCCTGGAGCCATTGTCCATTTCCGCAACCGCGACTGGGTGTTGCTACCGAGCGAGGAGCAAGACGTTCTGCTGGTACGTCCGCTGACAGGGTTGGAAGATGACGTGGTAAAAATTCATAACGGCCTCGCTAACCTGGTTGGTTACGAGCTTCCGTTTGAGCATGTCAAATCGGCCTCATTTCCTCTACCCACGCTCGACGACATTTCCGACGCCGTGAGTGCACACCTGCTCTGGCAGGCGGCGCGCCTGACGCTGCGCGAAGGGGCGACACCGTTTCGCTCGCTCGGCCGCGTCTCGATTCGTCCGCGCGTCTACCAATTCGTGCCGCTGCTGATGGCGCTGCGGCTCGATCCGGTGCGGCTCTTCATCGCCGACGACGTCGGGGTCGGCAAGACGATCGAAGCCTTGTTGATCGCAAGAGAGCTTCTCGATCGGGGAGAAATTCGTCGCTTCTGCGTGCTCTGCCCGCCTTATCTTTGCGAGCAGTGGGCCAGCGAGCTTGCCCAAAAGTTCAATCTTGAGCCCGTGGTGATTCGCTCCGGCACCATCGCTCAACTGGAGCGGCAGGTTCCGCCGGGCAAAAGCATCTACGAGCACTTCCCGGTGCAGGTGGCGAGCATTGACTTCATGAAGACGGATCGAAACCGTCATCAATTCCTCCAGTTTTGCCCCGAACTCGTGATCGTGGACGAGGTGCACGGCGCAGCAGAAGCGCAGGGGCAGAGCCAGCAGGAACGGCATGCGCTGCTGCGGGAGGTAGCGAAGAACGAGCAGCGTCATCTCATCTTGCTCACGGCGACCCCGCATTCCGGCATCGAGGGGGCTTTTCGCTCGCTCCTCGGTCTCCTCCGTCGTGATTTCGTAGAGTGGAATATCGCCGACCTCGCCGAAGAGCAGCGCATTGAGCTTGCCCGTCACTTCGTTCAGCGCACGCGGGCCGACATCCTTTCGACGTGGGAGACCGTAGCTCCTTTCCCTAAGCGTGAACCGGCCGACGAGACCTACGAGCTATCGGACCGCTACCGCGAGTTGTTCGAGCGGACTTACCAGTTTTGCTCAGAGATCGTGCAGACGGGCGAGCGACTCGAAGAGCGCAAACGGCGCGTGCGCTACTGGGGCGCGCTGGCGCTTCTGCGTTGCGTCATGTCGAGCCCGGCGGCAGCCGTGGTGGCGCTGACAAATCGCGCTGGCCCCTTGCTGGACGACGAACCGGAGTCGGTGTTTCGCCCTTTCGTCTTCGAATCGGCGGAGGACCGCACTGACGATGAGACCCCGACACCGCCGCTAGAGGCAACCGAAGCAACCCTGCACGACGCCGATCGCCGCCGACTGCGGGAATTGGCCAAAGCCGCTGAAGCACTGCGCGGGTCTGCCGAGGACACCAAGCTTCGCCGGGCAACCGAGATCGTGCGCAAGCTCCTCGGCGAACGGTTCCATCCCATCCTCTGGTGCCGCTACGTCGCCACCGCCGAATACGTGGCCGAGCACCTGCGTCAAGCGCTATCGCAAGACGTTCAGGTCGTCTGCGTCACGGGGCGAATGGGCGACGACGAGCGGCAGGCAAAAATTGAAGAGATTGATCCTGACTGGCCTCGTGTGCTCGTCGCGACCGACTGCCTCTCGGAGGGCGTCAACCTTCAGGAGAAGTTTACCGCTGTCGTGCACTATGACCTGCCCTGGAACCCCAATCGCCTCGAGCAGCGCGAAGGTCGGGTGGACCGTTACGGCCAGCCGTCGAAAGTGGTCAAAGCCGTGCGCTTCTTCGGGCGCGACAATCCAATTGACGGCGTCGTGATTGATGTGCTGCTTAACAAGGCGCGAGAGATTCACCGAACGCTCGGCACGCATGTGCCCGTGCCCGAGGAGAGCGAAAGCGTTACGCAAGCAGTTCTTCAAGCCTTGTTCCTCCGTAAGCGAAATCAGAGCCCGTACCAGCTTGTGCTGGGCCTGGGCATTCCTGAGGTGGACATGTTTCACCGCCGCTGGGAACGCGACGCCGAGCGCGAGCGGGTGAACCGCACGCGGTTTGCCCAGCGCGCGCTCAAGCCCGAAGAAGTCCAGCGCGAACTGGAAGCGACCGACGCTGTACTGGGCGATCCGGCTGCTGTGCGGGAGTTCGTGCTTGCCGCTGCGCAGCGTGTGGGACTTACCATAACACCTGATCGCCGGCTCGGTGTGTTACGCGTGGGTGTGTCGCCAGATGCGGTCGCGACGGTTCCAGATCCTATTCGGCTCGCCCTTCCCGCCGCCAAGAGTGGCCGCTGGCTTATCAGTTTCGACTCCCCAACGCCGGAGGGAGCCGAGTATCTGGGCCGCAACCACCGTTTCGTGGCCACTCTGGCGCGCTTTTTACTGGAAAACGCCTTGACTGAGCACGGCAATGCCGCAGCTTCTCGCTGCGGAGCGCTTCGCACGCGGATGGTGAGCGAATTGACCACGCTTTTGCTTCTGCGGGTGCGCTATCTCGTTGAACAGCCCCACGCACAGCTTCTCCTATCCGAGGAAGTCCTCGCAATGGGTTACTCTAGCGGCGCGCAGAAGGCTATTCGGTGGCTCGATGACGGCGAGGCATTGCGCCTGCTGGCCGAAGCCAAGCCCGATGCGAATATCCCGCTCGGCGAAAAGCGAGAGCTGGTACAACGGGAATTGGACCATTTGGGCAAATGGCGAATGGCGAGCGGGGAATGGGGCCGAGGCAACAAGCTTCAAAAAGGGATCAGGAGCAAGATCGAAGAGAGAGCTCGACAATTGGAACACACGCACAAGCGGATCCGCCAGGCGGTCTCCTTGCGGGTACGGGGCCTCGAGGTGAAGCCGCAGTTCCCGCCAGACCTCTTGGGCATTCTCATTCTACAACCGATGGTGCAGCCATGAGCGTCTACCCTGCAATTCGCATCGAAGGCGGCCTTCTGGGGCCGGATACGCTGGAACAGCTCCTGGCTGGGGAAC
>JANWZE010000074.1 GCA_025054955.1 Blastocatellia bacterium
CGAAAATTGCTGGCGACGCCGACGGGATTTGAACCCGTGTATGCCGGCTTGAAAGACCGGTGTGTTTGACCTGACTTCACCACGGCGTCACACGAAAGGCGCATATTTTATGCCTCCGCCGACAAAAAGCAAGTAGAGAAAAGTCATCGAGAAGGCTTAGAGCGATTTTCAACTGCTTTTAGCCTGGTGGCCCCGCATCTTGCCGGCTGATGGACGCTGGAGTTGCGCTCGCAGTATAAACTCATTTGCAAACCGCTCTAGACGATTGAATATGACTCGGGTCATATCCGTATGCAACCGAATGTGACGAAAGCATCTTCCGTGTTCATCACGCTGCTGAGACCAATAGTCCGGAGAAAGGCCGTGTTTGATGAAGCTAGATTGAGACCAGAAGCAGAAGTTCCCAAGCGGCAGTCTACGACTTCCTGTGGGCGTTGGTATGAGGCCCTCTTTTAAGCACAGCATCAGGAAGGTGGCCGACTGAGCCGTTGCGTAGCGACGAGTGAAAGCAAATCGCGAGTAATTCAACCGTCGCTCGCGCGACGCCGGCAGGATAGGCGGCCGTTGTATGCAGGCCGTGAACGACCTGCCTACATTCATCCGTCCCGACGGGACAAAAATGACCTGCTGCGCCACGCGGGCGGCGGTTGAATATAGCTTGGCCCTTTCGAGGCCAAGAACCAGCGTGTTACACATATTCATCTCGTCGCGTCAGGGGCGATTGAACTGACTCGGTGGATTGACAAAACTCGGACTGACAAGTAGCCCAGGGCAACTGCAGATAGCGTCTCCAGAAGCGATTGGTATCAGGCCGCTCACATCCGTGCCGAGACTCAGCCGAATGCGGATGCCGAGGAATCAAGATGCCCTTCACCGATGTGACTCCGACAACCCAATTGACCGGTCAGACGGCGCGTGTCACAATGCACCTGCTGTGGTTGATGAATTAGTCGCACGGTTGGGCGATGCGCTCGGCACGGATCGGGTCTTATCGGAGCCTGATGAGTTACTGGTGTATGAATGCGATGGATTGACCTATCACAAGAGTCGCCCGCGCGCTGTCGTTTTTCCTCAATCAACGGAAGAAGTCTCAAACGTACTCAGAATCCTTGCTGATCACGACGTGCCATTCGTCGCGCGCGGCGCTGGCACAGGCCTCAGTGGCGGCGCCGTTGCGCAAGCCAACAGTGTGATCATTGAGCTTGCCAGGATGAATCGGATTCTGAAGATTGACTATGAAAATCAACTGGCCGTTGTTGAGCCTGGCGTCATCAACGTTGTACTATCACAAGCCGTCGCTGATCGAGGTTACTTCTATGCGCCTGATCCATCCAGTCAGACGTCATGCACATTGGGCGGCAATGTCGCGGAAAACGCTGGCGGCCCGCATTGCTTGAAATATGGGATGACGACCAATCATATCCTCGGATTGGAGGTCGTCTTACCCAATGGCGAGATCATCGAGCTGGGTGGCGAGGTGGAGACCGTCGGTTATGACCTGCGAGGTGTGTTTGTCGGTTCGGAAGGCATGTTTGGCATCGCCACGAAAATCACGGTTCGACTGACACGACGGCCGCAAGCAGTCAAAACGCTACTTGCTGATTTCACCTCAGTCGTAGAAGCGAGCCAAGCTGTCTCCGACATCATCGCGGCAGGCATCTTGCCGGCGGCATTGGAGATGATGGATAACGCGACGATACGCGCCGTTGAGGCTTCTGTGTTTGCAGCGGGCAATCCGACCGATGCAGCGGCGGTGCTGATTGTCGAACTGGATGGATTTGAAAACGCCCTGGTAGCAGAAGCCGAGCGAATCACAGACATCTGCCGAGCCAACGGCGCGCGCACGGTTCGTCAAGCACGCAATGAAGCTGAACGGGCGCAAATCTGGGCAGGACGCAAAGGCGCATTCGGCGCGATGGGACGGATTAGCCCAGACCTGATGATTCAAGATGCCGTTGTCCCACGCAGCAAGTTACCTGATATCCTTGGCGAAATCCTCAAAATCGGTCAACGCCTCAACCTGACCATCGCCAATGTGTTTCATGCTGGCGATGGAAATTTGCATCCGAACCTGATGTTTGACGCGCGTGACCCGGCTCAAGTCGAACGCGTCAAGCAAGCCAGCGAGGAAATCATGCACCTGTGCGTTCAAGCGGGCGGTTCGATTACCGGCGAACATGGCGTTGGTTTGGACAAAATCAACTACATGCCATTGATTTTCACTCAAGCTGATATAGATGCGATGGCGCGAGTACGCGCCTGTTTCGACCCAGACAATCGGTGTAATCCAGGAAAAGTGCTTCCGATACGTCGTTGTCGGGCGTTTTGACTTATGGCGCAACAGAACGAGCTCGCGGCTATTGTCGGCAAAGAATGGGTTAGGGCTGGACGTGACGTTCAGACATTTGCCATAGATGATGTGTGTCCGAGCTGGCTCGTGTATCCGGGCAGTGTTGACGAGTTGGCCGCTATTATGCGTTGCGCGCGGCAGCGGGAGTGGATCGTTGTTCCAGCCGGGTTCGGCGCAGGGTTGGGGCTGGGCAACCGGCTTTCGCGCGTAGATATTGTTGTGTCCACGCAACGACTCAATCAAATCCTCGAGTATACGCCGGAAGATTTAACAGCCGCTGTTCAAGCCGGCTGCTCGCTCGCTTCCTTCAATGCTGTGCTTCAAGAACACGGCCAGTGGCTGCCGCTAGACCCACCTCAGCCGGAACGCGCGTCGCTTGGCGCTATCGCCGCAACTGCCGATTTTGGACCGCTTCGACTGGGATTCGGCCTGCCCCGCGATTACGTTATCGGCATGCAGGTGGTACAGCCGGATGGAACGGTGATCAAGAGCGGCGGCCGGGTTGTCAAGAACGTGGCTGGTTATGACCTGAATAAGCTGTTTGTTGGTAGCCTGGGAACGCTTGGCATCATCGCGCAATTGAATCTAAAACTGCGTCCGCTGCCACCAGCGGATGCCACCTGTTCGGTTCAAGCTGACACGCTCGAGGCGCTTGATGACCTGATTCGGTTGGTGGCGGCGTCGGAATTGTTGCCGGCGGCGCTGGTCTCATGCTCAGCCGATACAGCCGAGCATGTGTGGCCTGATTGTTCGCACTCAGGATGGCTCTGCCTGATTCGATTTCTCGACGCTGAAGCGGCCGTCGCCTATCAACTGACACGACTGCATGAACTCGCCAGGACCAGTGCGGTCCGGTGCGAACAGCTCGAAGCGTCGCGCGCCCACATGATCTGGCAACGCATCCGCGATCTTCGGGCAGCCCCAGCAGCCAATCTCGTGCTGCGCCTGCATGTACGACCTTCTGATGTGAGTCGTTTGTTCTCCTTGGTAGGAAATTGCTTGGCGGAGGGCTGTGACCAGGTGCTGCTCTGCTCCTACAACCGAGTCGGAGCGATGATCGCTTGCGCACGAAGCGAGCCAACCGTCGCCATCCAGTCAAATCTCTGCGACCGACTGCATCAACTCCGTCGCCAATGTCAGATGATGGACGGCTCCATGATTATTGAACGCGCGCCGACGAACATCAAACAGGCGATTGATGTCTGGGGTGAGGTTGGCTCGTCCATCGGGCTGATGCGCTCATTGAAACAACAATTCGATCCCAAGCGCATTCTGAATCCTGGACGCTTCGTCGGCGGCATCTAGCGCTATGGTAGCAACGGCATTCACACGTTTGCTGGAGGCAGAGACTGAGAAGCTGTTGGCCTGCGTTCATTGCGGCCTCTGTTTGCCGCATTGTCCGACGTATGTACAACAGGGCGATGAAAACGATTCGCCGCGTGGACGTCTCTACCTGATGAGAGCAGTGGCTGAAGGCCGGCTCAGCCCAACGGCTGATGCGTTCCGGCGCCACATAGACTTGTGTGTGGGCTGCCGCGCCTGCGAAACGGCCTGTCCATCAGGTGTTCGATATGGCCATTTGTTAGAAACAGCCCGGCACCAGATCATTGAAGCAAGGGGCACCCAACGCTCATGGCAAGAGCGATTGATCCGGTGGCTCATGCGACAGATTTTCACGTCGCCACGACGGTTGCGAATGCTGTTTTCCATAGCGCGTGTCCTCAGGCGCAGCGCGATCGTCCAGATGCTGATTGACGAACAAATCATTCCCGCTCGGCCGTCCATCCTGCGCAAAGGATTGGCCATGGTGCTCGCTACCGAGCCTGGTTCGTGGCAGCCACCAGAGGCATTGGTGACATCGTCATCTGATGAGCGCCACAAACCTGCTGCGGCTGGCTCGCCGCGCTTGGCCTTGTTTGCTGGATGTGTCGTGCGCGAGTTGTTTGCTCATACCAACCGCGCCACCATCAATGTGCTGCGTGCGCACGGCTGTCTGGTGGACGATCCATCGGGTCAGGTTTGCTGTGGCGCGCTTCACGCGCACACCGGTGATCTGGAAACCGCCCGGCAACTTGCTAAAGAAAACATCGAGGTATTTGAAGCCGAGCACTTCGACGCCATCATTGTCAACGCAGCCGGATGCGGAGCGATGCTGAAAGAATATGGGACGCTGCTCGGTGATGATCAGAAATTCGCTGAGCGAGCTCGCACATTCAGCTCAAAAGTTCGCGACATCTGCGAATTTCTCGCTCAGCATGGGTTCGCGCCTGGCCCTACTCCTGTTAATGTCCGGGTGACATACGATGCGCCCTGCCATTTGCATCATGCTCAACAAGTGATCCACGAGCCGCTTGAGTTGATCCGAAAAATTCCCGGCATCGAATTTGTTCCGTTGCCGCAGGCCGAGAGTTGCTGTGGTAGCGCCGGCATTTACAACTTGCTGCATGCGGAGATGGCCGAAGCCATCCTCCAGAAGAAACTCGCCGCGATTCGATCCACGCAGGCGCAGATCGTGTTGACGGGCAACGCCGGTTGCCTCATGCACATCGGCAGCGGTGCTCGGCTTGAAGGGCTGTCGGTGCAGGTGATGCACCCGATTGAGTTGATCGCCCGCACGTATACCAAATAGCCCGCAGAAAAGCCATGTTTGATGAAGCGACATGGAAAGCAGGAGCAGGAGGTCCTAGAGCGGTTTGTGAATGAGTTTTTGCTGGGAGCGCGCGTGCGTGCATCAGCCCGCAGATGTGAAGCCCTCAGCTAAAGGCAACTGAAAATCGCTCTATGCGGCGGTCTCCGACCGTTCCCTCCTCGGCTCGTTCATGCTGTCCAATCGCTGGCCACGAACGCGCGGCTCTGGCGCGTCTCCAACGCGCTCTTCTTGTTCAGTTGTTCCAGACGTTGCACGTGTGGCTACCTTCTGGTAGGCGGCGGCTGCCGCCGCTGGCTTGCAGTGGGCGTTCACACAGCGACACCCCTACAGACGTGCGTCGCCGCCGCAAAAAACACCACCGCCGTTGGCATGAGTGTGGAAGAATATCTTTGAGGTTGGACCCGCCAAGCAGCGCTCGCTAGCTTACTCGACTGTGACTGACTTGGCCAAATTGCGAGGTTGGTCTACATCACATCCGCGACGCACGGCAATGTGATAGGCCAGCAATTGTAGCGGAATGATCGAGAGAATGGGCGCAATCCATTCGCTGGCGCGCGGCACTTCGATGACATGATCGGCAATCTCAGCGGCTTCCGTATCGCCTTCGTTGACAACAGCCACGACCTTTCCATCTCTGGCTTTGACTTCGACCATATTGCCGAGCGTTTTTTCATACCGCTGCCGTGAGGCCGGTGATTCCGGGTCGCAGGTGTTGACGACAACGACGGGCAGCTCCTCGTCAATGAGAGCATTGGGACCATGCTTCATCTCACCGGCTGGATAGCCTTCGGCATGAATATAGCTAATCTCTTTGAGCTTGAGCGCGCCTTCTAAGGCAATAGGAAAATTGACGCCACGGCCCAAGTAGAGAAAATCATCAGCGCGGAACAATTCCCGCGATAGATCATTCAACTGATCGTCCTTGGACATGAGTCGCTCCATTTTCACCGGCAATTCCTGAAGTTGGCGCAACCAGTGGCGTGCCGTTTCCTGAGTGATCGTGCCACGCACTTCGGCCAAATAGACAGCCAGCAGATAGAGCGCGGCCAGTTGTGTGGTGAACGTCTTGGTCGAGGCCACCCCGATTTCCGGGCCGGCGTGCGTGAAGATCGTCCCATGCGATTCTCGCGTCAGCGTTGAGCCTTGCACGTTGCAGATGCCCATCACACGCGCGCCCGCTTCAAGCGCGCCACGCACGGCTGCTAATGTATCAGCTGTTTCACCCGACTGAGAAATGGCAAGCACCAGTGAATGCTCATCAATCAGCGTCGTGCGGTAGCGAAATTCGCTGGCATAATCCACCTGAACTGGGAGCCGAGCTAACTCCTCAATGATGTACCTGCCATACATCGCGGCGTGCAAACTGGTGCCGCATGCAACGATGGTCATCTCACGGAATCGGCGGAATTCGTCTGGCGAAATATCCAGTTCGTCCAGGTATACATTGCCAGTCTCCAGTGAGAGCCGATCCTTGATCGTATCGCGCACAGCGCGCGGTTGCTCATAAATTTCCTTGAGCATGAAATGCTTGAAACCGCCTTTCTCAGCCAGAATCGGGTCCCAATTGATGCGCTGCCGCACGGGCGTCACTGGATCGCCCTGAAACGATGTGACCCGAACGCCCTCAGGCGAAAGCACGGCCAGCTCGCCATCACCGAGAAAACAGACATCTCGTGTATGCGGAAGAATGGCCGGGATGTCCGACGCAACAAAGTATTCATCTTTGCCGATGCCGATGACCACAGGCGGCCCCTGCCGGGCAGCGAGGATCGTCTGTGGCACATCAGCCGAGAGAATGGCCAGCGCAAAGATGCCCTGCAATTGCTCAACGGTGGCGCGCACGGCTTGCTCCAAGTCCATCCCTTCACGACGAAATTGTTCAATCTGGTGTGCGATGACTTCCGTATCCGTCTCGGTGATGAACACGTGGTCCTGGCGTTGTAATGCTTTCTTCAGGGACAAGTAATTCTCAATGATTCCATTGTGAACGACGACCACTTGTCCCGTGCAATCGCGATGCGGGTGAGCATTCTCTTCGGTCGGCCGCCCATGCGTAGCCCAGCGCGTATGACCGATGCCGAATGACCCATCGAGCGGCTTCAATCGGATGGCCTCTTCCAGATTGCGAAGCTTGCCAGCGGCGCGGCGAATCTCTAACCGACCGTGATCAACCACAGCCACGCCGGCTGAATCATACCCGCGATATTCCAAACGCCTTAACCCATCCAGAAGGACAGGGACGACTTGCTTGTTGCCGACATAGCCAATAATTCCACACATAGCCTCAGCAGTGTAACATGAGCTCGCGCAAATGTCAGCCAAGGAAATTCACGAGGAAGCGCGAGGAAAAATACCTAGAGGGATTTTCAGTTGCCTTTTGCTGAAGGCCCCCATCTGCGGGCTGATGCACGCTGGAAGCCTGCGCACGCAGCGCAAACTCATTGGCAAACCGCTCTAGCCTCTTCTTGGCGCCGCTTCGCTTCGGTGCGCAGGCTAGCAGACCTTCTGACCGGGTAGCGCCTCGCAGATGAGCGACTCGGCGCACGCTGGCCACTGCCAGCATGCTGCGCCACACCAAACGACGTTCAGCCACGTGATCATTTCATCAACGTGACCAGTGTAGGTCATACGGCTGCCTGATGAGACCACAGGCGACGTTCAGCCACGTGATCATTTCACCAACTCAGTACTGAGTCGGCCACGCCCATCAAGGGCTTGATTGAAATATGCTTCCCAACTCGTGCGAAACAGATTGAGCTTGTTCAATGTCTCCTGCGACGGCGGGAAACCCGCTCGAGCCACCAACACAAAAGCGGCGCGCCATTCTTTCTGAGATGTTTCAACCGACGGGATGCGAACGCCGTTGGCCTGAATGATCTCACCGATGGTGATGTTCTTGCGCGTGCCGCGAACGGTCACCCCGGCTCGCGGCGCCGCTTCACGTGAGATGTTCGTTTGTGGATTCTCAATGACAAAGGTATCGGGCACTTCCTCAGCAGCTCGCACGCCAATCAGATACTGATCCAGTGGACTGTACCCGTCAATCCACAGGTCTGGCGGTGTCGTGAATGTTCCATCACCGTTGTCAATCCACACATTGCCTTCATTGGAAGAAGAGCGCGGCGCTCCAGGACTGCTAAACGCGCTGGTGCTTTCAATGTTGAGAAAGAAACTCCAATGTGCTTGCTGGCGACCGAGCAAAATTCCAGGATCAGGGCCCGGATAGCGAATGAACGATAACCAACGATGGCCTTGCTCCTGGCCGAGTATCGAAAGCGATGAATTCAAGCCCAGAAACCGCGTGGTTGGCAAACTGGGATAGGCGCTGACAACATCGTTTAACACCAGCAGGCCTTGCAATCGGCCGGCGCTGCCAAACGATGCGGTCCGATTAAACAGCGGCTGGCCGATGCCTTGAATGTCGTTACGCACGCCTGAATAAAAAGCAAAGGCGTTTCCCAGATCATAAGGGAAATCAGTCCACACATAGATGAAGTCATAATCGTCGCCGTGCGTTCGATAAAAAACCGAAGGCACCGAAAAGACGGCGACTTCAGCGATGGCGCGGAAATCTTCGTAGATGAGGCCGGTCAATGTCCTCGTTGGTGGCTGACTGAAATCCACCAGGTGCTGCTCAGTCGTTCGCCCCGGCGAAATGCCAACGAGCGCAGTCCGATCCAGCACGCGGGAATACGAGATGTCAATCAAGCCGGAGCTGAACAAAGAGACCTGAAAGGTCAGCAGCCGGCCTGTCGTAAAAGACGGCACATTCTGGTAGGTCACAACAACTCGATCAAACAACTGCTTGAAGAAGACGCCTGATGACGGCGACGAGCTGACGCGCCCAGGATTTAGATCATGCCAGAAGGCGGCCACGCGCGGCGTGCGCAGCAATCCGGTGACGCTGGGCTGCACGACTTCGCCACGTGTGAATGTGATGTGCCCATCTGTCCCAACAAACATCCGCGCGTAATTCTGCCCATAGAAAGGGAACGTGAACCCATCATTAAAACGAACCTCCACGAACCCATCATCATTAGGGTCGGCGCTGCCGCGGAAACCGGTCAATTTGACGCCGACGTCACTATCAAACGTGACGGGTACCACGGTGACATCATAACCGCCGCCCAGCACCGGCATGAACAAGACAGTGCGACGATTCAAATCAAACGGATTGGGTGGGGCCACTAACGTCCCATCATCTTGAATGACGGCGATGTCGCCCACATCTGTATTGAGCGGTTGACTGACAAATTCAATGCCCTGCTCTTGCAGCCATTTCAGTCGTTGGCGTTGCCGGTCTTGCCGCAGTCGCTCTTCTTCAAAGCGATTCTCTCGGCTTCCATCCAGCACCGTGCCGGAGACGTACTGCTGGCGGCGTAACCGCGCCAGTTTCTCTGCCTGGTACTCTTCTGCCGGCGAACGATCCTGCTGCGTTGATGGGGCCGACCTGACCGCATTCAACCAAATTCCTAATAAGGAAACGAGAATGAGCGAAGCTGCAAAGAACCGCAAAACCCTCAGCCCGGTCATAGATATTTCTCCTCCTTTCATCCTAGGTGCTTGTAAAAACAGCGTGGATTCTAACCGGCTGAGAAGATTTTATCAAACGGAGGTAGCAGAAATGACTTGTCGCCCGGAGTTGGCTATATCGGAGGGGGGGATGGGGGAACAGCCAACTCCGAGCGACTCGTCCTTGAAGGAGGAGGTAGATTCAAAGTTCTGGATCAATAGCATCTTGCTTCGATCGCCCTAACGCCTGGCTCCTTCGCCCTTACCTAACTCGTCCAAGCCCTGTTCGTCTCCGCCAAACTGACTGAGCAAGTGTCGTGCCAATCATTTCAGATCGGCGCGCAAACATCACTGATGCTCGCGAATCTACTGAAGCGACAAGAATTGCCTGGCTGAGCGCCGGCTCCGGCACGCTACTGAAGCAACCTCGTTGACTTTTCAGAGTTGATACAATCTTTACGGATGTGAAACAAACGATTTCAACTGTTAACTACCTGGTTCAACAGCCGCGTGATTGACCACGCTGATGAGCGCCGAAAGCAAGACGGATTCTTCATCTGGCCGAACCGTTCGTAGATCGAGCAGAACGAGATCGTCTTCGATACGGCAGATGATGGGTGGATGGAAGGCACGCAATCGAGCTTGACATTGGGCGGCCGATACGCCGGGGACTTCGACTGTAATCAACGTGGTTGGTAAGACGGAATCAGGCGCTGAGCCGCCGCCGGTGAGTGAATGCCCGGACTTCAATCCCAACCGAACGCGGTCTGCCAACCGGCGCCTGACGCGGCGGATCAGGCGCAGCGCGCGACGGCGAATCTCTGCCGGCGTGGCGCTGAGCATTTGCAGAACAGGTAACTCCTCGGTAGCGCGACCAACCGCATAAGACCGCAGCGTGGCTTCGAGCGCCGCCAATGTCATTTTGTCAGGCCGCAACGCGCGCATCAGTGGATTGGCTCGCAGCCGTCGAATCATATCTGCTTTGCCCACGATGATGCCGCATTGAGGCCCGCCAAGCAGCTTGTCGCCACTGAATGAGCAGAGGTCTACGCCGGCTTGCAGTGATGTTTGAACCATCGGCTCGTCGTGAATGCCCCATGCAGCCAGGTCTACGAAACACCCACTGCCCAGGTCTTCATACAACGGCAAGTCGTAGCGGCGTGCCAAAGCTGACAATTGCTGTAAGCTCGGTCGCTCAGCAAACCCTGATATGCGAAAGTTACTCTGATGCACGCGCAGCAGCAGTCGGGTCTGCTCGCCGATGGCTTGCTCGTAGTCATCCAGGCGCGTGCGATTGGTCGTGCCGACTTCTCGCAGCCGACAGCCTGATTTGAGCATAATATCGGGGATACGAAACGAGCCGCCGATTTCAATCAATTCGCCGCGAGAGATGATCACTTCGCCGCCTTCAGCCAGCGTGTTGAGCACCAGCAGCACGGCGGCAGCATTATTGTTCACCACCACAGCCGAATGACCATCCATCAGCAGCGTTAACCAATGCTCGCCGTGCGCATCGCGCTGACCGCGCCGACCATGCTCCAGATCGTATTCCAGATTTGAGTAACCGCGCGCCACCATCTCCACCTGACGGACGGCATCCGCCGACAACGGCACTCGCCCTAAATTCGTGTGAATGATCACGCCGGTAGCATTCACCACCGGACGCAACGAGAGTTGTCGCCAGCGCTCAGCCCGCGCGATGATTTGACGTTCGATCGTCTGCATCAATTCATCAGGGTCTGCTTGCACACGACCGGCGCGAATGTCTTCTCGAAGCTGATCGAGCGCCTCGCGCACGCAGGCAGAGAGTTGCGCACGGCCAATGCGCTGAGCGAGCTGCTCAAAGGCCGCTTGTTGCAGTATCGCGTCAACAGAGGGGATGGCTCGCAACAACTGAAGCGTTGTGGTGTTCATGTGCGAGTCTCATTCACGGTTGAGTTCTACCGCCGATTGCGCTCAACGCAATTCCTCATGGATCGTGAGGCAATGATTCGATCATTCACGGTTGGGCTCCGCTGCCGATTGCGCTTGGATGCGAACGGTGAAGGCGCCGGAGTTATCTTCCAACACATTCTCATTGACCATCAAAAACAATCGTCCGCTGCGACGCGCTTGAAGCTGCGCGCCAGCGCCGATGAAGATAAAATCATCGTTGTCATCACCGATGACGGCAATCAACCCGCCGGTTGGACGATTGGGCATCATTTTCTGAGGATCAGCGATATTGACGCCTTCCGGTCCGGTGGCCTGCGTGCGCGAGAGCTGCACGCGCCCCGAAGCCGACAGTCGAATCGTATCGCCTTGTCGCACATCCAGACCGCTATCCACCCAGACCTCATTGCCGGCCACACGAACAGTCAGTTCCCGTACAGCCGGCGGACGAGGCGATGTGCTGAGCAGAGCCGGGCCATTGGCCGGTGTCGTTTGGCCAGCGCCGGGCTTGCTGCCGGTCGGTTGGGCTGTGGCCGGCGGATTGACTACGGACGGACTTGCTGTGGCCGGCGGATTGCCAGCAGACGGATTGGCTGTGGCCGTTGCGGATTTGCTTGGTTCGGTTGAACCGGTTGGTGGTTTTCCCGGTGTGGATGTTGCCGGCTCACGAACCACATCAGTTTTGCCGCCCCGCTCTTGCATGGATGCCATCTGTGTTGATTCTGCCGCGCGGCCGCTTGAACTGGGACTCGGTGATCGCTGTTGGTCTTGCGTCAGAGCAGATGGAGTGTTCCCCGTCACATCAGTCGCACGCTCCATTCGTGGCTCTGGCGAAGGTCTCACAGGAGTGGGCGAGGCTGCTGCCGACCTCTCGGCTGCAAACTCGATTTGTTCCACATCGTCCACGTGCACCATAGCGCGACTTTGCGTGCCGGGGATGATAACCGTGAACAGGCCGTTTTCAAATCGCGCAACTACACCGTGTAAGATAGACCCATTCTTCATCCGGATCGTATCGGTGGCACGAGTTTGCCCCTGCGCCGAGGGCGCAAGCCAGAGAAGAACACACAAGCTCCACCACAAAATTCTGTAACCGTGCATGTCAACATCCTCCTGCCGATTCATTAGTGTCTCCGGGCCGACAGTGTACCATAACACGCAACATTCAGCTATCAGCCATGGCAGCGCCAGGCCGCCCGAGCAGCGTTTCATCTGGCATAGCGTGAGTCCGTGTGTTAAACTCCGCCACCGCAGTATCGGAGGAAGCAGTTGAAACATACGAGGTGAGGATACGCCCAGTGATTCACGACAGGTTTGATTCAACGCCGGTTACTCATATTGGTCGCGCGGTGGCGATAGGCTTTTGGTTGCTGGTTATCATGACAAGCTCGGCAATGGCTCAAGTGAGCGATCCGAGGGGTGATGCTGACGAGGGTCGCGCCGACATCATCGAGATTTCTGCGCAAGCCTATGAAGAGGGCGGAACCAAGTTTCGTATCGTTTATGCCGAGCCGATTGTTCCTCCAGTTGTTGGCTATATCTTCATTGATCTGGATCGTAATCCGGGCACGTCGCTGGCTTCCATCTCCCCTGTCCCTGGAATTGAAGCGCTCGTCAAATATCAATTGTTGCCCAGTCCCGGCGGCATCGCCATGCACGTGGATGTGACCACACAATTCGGAACACGCAGTTTTGATCCGCCGAAAACCGATCAGATTAGGTACCGATTGACCGACAGCCAAACTTTGGCTCTGACGTTGCGCGACAGACTCTTCAGTGGAATTGAACTATACGACTTTTTCTTCTGCTCCGACGTAGGGAGCGAGGGCGATAGCTCGTTCGATCGTGTGCCTGACGCCGGCGTCATTGATATCAGCGCTAGCGTAGGCCAGGTCAAGGTGCATGCCAAAGGGAATGAATCCATCAATGTCACATGGCTGGACGCTGCCTTCGATTCGCCGTTTCCTGATTTGGTTTCGTTGCGTGTGCGCGTCATTGAAAACCGGCTGCGCCTGGTTGTCGAGTACAATCACAACGTGGCTGGAGGCGAAGGATTTCCAACCGGCGTTTCACTCATAGGACGTATTGCGATTGATAAGGACAAGCGATTGACGACCGGCTTTGATAATGGCGGTGAATCGCCGCCGCTGCTTGGCGCCGATCATGCCATCACGTTTACCAAACTGATTCGCGAGCCGCTCGCGGCCAGTTTATTGTCGTTCGCCTCGCGCTCGCCAAACCGAAGCCCCACACACGAGTTGAAGATGGGCCTGGCCTTTGCCAACGATTGCCTGGCGTTGGCGCAGGCCAACAAGGTGACGTTTGATGTGCCGCTCACTCTTTTAGGTTATTCAGACGGGGATGTGCATGTGCGCTGCGAGAGCTTCACCGAACCGGGCACGGGCCGTGACGCCCTTCCTGATCACGGCGCTTACAGCACGGGCAGCGGCCGACCTGTGCCGTTGTTCAGTTGTACGGCACCGAACGCGCAACAGACCGACCCGGTGGATGCTACCGATGGTCAGCGCAATGACGAGCTGCTCGCAGCGGCCGGCTGTCTCTCGCTGAACAACCCACTCAATGGTGATGTGCTGCTGTTGCAGATTCTTCACGCTGAGTTGAAACCTCATGCCAATAGCAGCCGCACCAGAATCTATCTTGACACGGATCAAAATCCGCAGACGGGCGGCCGCGTCTCCAACGCTGACACCACCATCGGCGCCGATTTCGTTTTGGAATATCGCATTGATCTGGCCAATCAAAGCGCGGTTTATTCTGTGGAATTGAGCAGAAGTAATCGCCCATCTGAAGTGCATCGGCAGTTAGCCGCATTCAAGCTTGGAACTGACGGTTCGGTCTCCCTGAGCTTGCCGCTCAGCTTGCTCGACAATGATGACGGCAACGTGAACATCCTGGTGGAAACCACGATCAGGACAACGCGGTCGGATATATTGCCCAATGCTGGCATGCTTCAAATCCGTCGGCCATGAGCGATTTGTGGAACGACGGTCGGAGAAACGGCATGACATCAACGAAGTCACCGTCAACGCTCGGTTCCCGATGCTGGCGACTCGCTGGGTGGAGTTTTCTCGCAAGCCTGGTCACTGCCACCGCGGTCAGCGCTCAGATCAGGGACCCGCTGCGCGATCACGAAGCTCCGGCTGACGTGACGGCCATCAACGCGCAAGCGGAACCGGCAGAAGGCATCAAAGTGACATTGGATTTTGCCAGCAACGTGACGCCAACATTCGTCTGTTATCTCTTCGTGGACGCAGACCGCGACCTGACCAGCTCAGCCTCAAATGTTTCTACCGTGCCGGGCATTGACGTTTTAATTAAGCTGGTTCATGGCCTGGATAGAGGCAATGTGTTCAATCGCGTGGAAGTGATTACAGAGGCCGGCGTGCAGGTGTTCTTCCCGCCCAAGTCAGACAAAGTTCGTGTCTCCATTGCCGACAACGTGCTCATGCTGAAACTGGCCAAAGAGCTACTGGGCGGCGCTACTGTGGTTGATTTTTTCGTGTGCGTAGACACAGGGGAAGTCGGCGACATGACCTTTGATCGCGTGCCTGACGTGGGTTTGATTGATTACAGCGCGGGTCGGCCACAGGTGAAACTAGCCGGAACAAGTCGCGCCAGCATTGATGTGATCCTGCATGATGAACCGCGCGATGCCGCGTTTCCTGATCTTGCAAGCCTTGAATTAAGAGTGGTGGGAGACCGCCTCCGTGTCACGCTCACATTCATCCACAGCGTAGAAGGTGGACGCGATTTTCCTGCAGGCAGCAAAATTCTTGGACAGGTCTTCTTTGACATTGACCAACGGCTCGTCACCGGGTTCAGTCATGGCGGCGAATCCCCTCCCCTGCTCGGCGCTGATTATGGGTTGAAGTTTATTCTTGATCCACGCGCTTCGCTGGAGCCTGTCATTCTGTCATTCAGCTCACGATTGCCAGGACGCAGCGCCCCGGCCGAATTGCAGATGGGGCTGGCTCATCGAAACGACTGCCAAGCAAGGCGGGCCGGTCGCTCCGTCACGTTCGATGTTCCGCTCGTGTTGCTCGGCGACTTCCCCGGTGACGTCCTTGTTCGAGCCGACTGTCAGGCCATTCCCTCTGGCGCCAGCGATGGTTTACCAAATCAAATGATCCTGGCCGCTGCTTCACGCTCGCTGCGGCCGCTGCCGAGCTGTACAAGCCCGCCAATATCGGCCGATGATCCGGTTGATGCTTCGGCAGGCTCTCTCAATGATGAACTGATCCAAGTCAAACTCTGCCTCTGCACCGTGGAGAATCCCAACGGACCTCTGTTGCTGATTGAGATTGCGTATACCGATTTGCAAAAAGCGGCGGGCACAGCCACAACCAGCCTCTTTATTGACACAGACCAGAACGTTGCAACCGGCCTGCTGATCGAAAATGCCGGTCAGCGCATCGGCGCCGATTATGTGCTCAGCTTCGGCATCATCCAACCGTCGGCGCGAGTCGAGCCAACTGCTAATGTTCAGCTACAGCGGATCGGTGCACAACCGCAAGTTTATAATCAGCTCACCTCGTTCGCCTTCACGCCCTCGGCTCGCACGGTGACGACGTTGCCGCTCAGCCTGCTGGGGCAGGACGACGGCGCGATGGACTTACTGGTCATCACACATCACGGTGGCAACCGCCTGGATGTTGTCCCCAATACCGGTATCATCCGAGTGCCCCGCCTCTAGAGCGGTTTGTGAATGAGTTTACCCTGCGAGCGCATGCGCGTGCATGAGCCTGCAAGATGTAAGGCCCCAGCTAAAGGCAACTGAAAATCGCTCTAAGGAAACGCTGCCAACGCTCCGGCAATCAGGCACACCACCCACAGAACCCAGGCAACGATCCCTCGGCGTTGATACTGCGACTCCACCACGTAACAACGGCTCAAGCGATCATACCAGGCGCGCCCTTCGCGATGACGCAACGCAGAGAGCAAAGCCCATCCAACCAGGAGCACAAGGATCGCCACGTTCCATGGTCGCGGCAGCAGCAGGCCGATCAACGCCGGCCCACAGCGCAGGGTTTCGCGAACAGTTATCGGGTCGTACCACGAAACCGGCGCATCGTGTTTGACAGCCAGGCTGGCCATCATCTTGCCGATACTGCCGCCGAGCGTCTGCGTCGCGAGCACCTGATACAGGTAGAGCATCGAAAAGAAAATTGGCATCTGATGAAGCGCTGCCCAGGGGACGCGCTCAAACAGCCGGCTCACCATGAACCATAGGGCAACGTAGAATGCGCCATCCAACAGGGCTGCGGCGACACGCTGGCGTAAATCTGCCATCACGCCCAGAGGAGTTAGCCAACAGTCGGGCAATTCGAAGAATTCGGCGCGTTGTCGTAACAACTTGATCCGCTCGCGCACTGCCCGTTGATCGTTCGCATGAGGCGTCAGCTCAAGATAGCGTTCGAGGTAATCGGCAGCGCGACGAAAGTGACCGCGCTCGCTGAGCAGGTAGCCCAGATCGCGATACGTGCTGCCGCGCTGCGGGTCTATTGCCAGCGCTTGCCGCAGGTACGATTCAGCCTGTTCAATCTGTTGCTCGTGTCTCAAGATGATGGCATAGTTGATTCGCGCTGAAACATCGTGCGGCGCTTCGCTCATGGCGCGCTCAATCTCGCGTTTAGCGTCGCCGTAGCGCCCCAACTCGATCAAGCAATATCCAAAGTTCGTGCGAGCGCCGGGGAAGCTGGCATCCTGATGCAGCGCTCTCTCAAATTCGGATGCAGCGGCCAGCAGCGCGCTCCGGCGATCTTCTGGATTCAAACCCAGTCGGGCTTGGGCGACCAGTCGCAAGCCTCGATTAAAATGCTCGGCGGCGCGATCATGAGACACGCCGGACGGATTACCCTGTAGCCCTTCCTCAACCATGAAGCGAAAAAGTAACAAAGCACCACTTCATTGCAAAGGCCGCGATACCGGTCCTGCGTTCCGTGATTGCCTTGGTGAACGCAACCCGATAGAATGCCTCTGCCGGTCATGATGGTCAGCACGCTAGGCAGAAGGCTCGTTCATGCGCCATGGTTCGTGTCGGCGCTTATCGGCGTCACGTTCTGCTCTGTGCTGTGCGGGTGTCAACGACAAAGCGCCGGGCCGGCCAGTGGGTCGGTGCATCTATTCGTCCCCGTGCAAGACCAAGCAGGCCTTCTGTTCACCCACGTTCACGGCGGCAGCGGTCGCAAGTATATGATCGAGACGATGGGATCAGGCGGAGGCTTTCTCGATTACGACAATGATGGCTGGCTCGATATTTACCTGGTGCAAAGCGGACCGCTGCCCGGCTTCTCCGATCAAACGCCGCTTCCCAACAAACTCTATCGCAATAACGGCGACGGCACGTTCACCGATGTCACCGAGCAGGCCGGCCTCGGCGATACGAGCTACGGCATGGGCTGCGCGTTTGGCGACATTGACAACGATGGCTTCATTGATATTTTCGTCACCAACTTTGGCCCGAATAAACTCTATCGCAATAACGGCGACGGCACGTTCACCGATGTCACCGAGCGGGCCGGCGTCGGCGATCCCCGCTGGGGTTCAAGCGCCGCGTTCGCCGACTATGATGGCGACGGCTTTCTCGATCTGTACGTGGTCAATTACGTCAACTTCAGCCTCGACCGTAACATTTACTGCGGTGAGCCTGGCTTGCAAACGTATTGCCACCCGGATGTCTACGACGGTGTCCCCGACATTCTCTATCGCAACAACGGCGACGGAACATTCACCGATGTGACACGACAAGCTGGTCTCTACATTGACGCGAAAGACCAAAGCAAAGGCCTGGGCGTAGTCTGGAGCGATTACGACAACGATGGCGATGCGGATATTTTCGTCGCTAATGACTCGACGCGACAATTTCTCTTTCGCAACAACGGCAATGGCACGTTCACTGAGATTGGCGTCAGCGCTGGTTTCGCATACAACGGTCAGGGCAAGACAACAGCCGGCATGGGGATCGACGCCGGCGATTACAACGGCGACGGATTCTTCGATCTGTTCATCACCAACCTCGACTTTGAAACCAACACGCTCTATCACAGCCTCGGCGATGGCAGCTTCGAGGACCGAACGGATACGACCGGCCTGGCAGCGCCCAGCTTGACGCGGGTTGGTTTCGGCACAAATTTCTTCGACTTCGATAACGATGGCGACGTGGACCTTTTCGTCGCTAATGGTCACATCATTGATAACATTGCCCGACAGAACCCTAGCCTTTCCTACGAGCAACCGGCGCAGCTCTATGAAAACCTGGGACGCGGGCCGTTCGCCGACATTTCCGCTCGCGCCGGCGCCTTCTTCCGGACTCCGTGGGTTGGTCGCGGAGCAGCGTTCGGTGACGTAGATAATGACGGCGACGTTGACATCTTGCAGACCAACAACAACCAACGAGCGCTGCTGCTGCGCAACGAGATAGGACATCGCCAGAACTGGGTCATGCTGAAACTGGCCAGCCGCCACCGTGGCCGCGACGCCATCGGCGCGCGCGTCACACTCGTGGCCGGCGATTTGACCCAGATTGAAGAGGTTCGCAGCGGGTCGAGTTATCTTTCACAAAATGATCTACGAGTCCACTTCGGCATAGGAAATCGCCAGACGATTGATTACATCGAAATCCGCTGGCCGGAGGGCCTCAGGCAGAGGCTGTCGGGCGAGCAGGTCAGAATCAACCAGATCACCACGATTTCCCAACCACAGCGATGAGCCGACGGAAGCATCAGCGACGCCGCACAGCCCGCTCCCGGTTGATATATGGGAGCCTGGCTGTTGGACTCGCGCTGATCACGGCGGTTGGCGGCTGGTACTACACGCGGCCAGATAAACCTCGTGGACCAAGCGCCGAAGCGCAAGCCGTTCTGCAAAGAATCGCCCAATTACACGAAGAGGCAAAGTACGACGACGCCATCTCATTGGCCAGAAGCTACCTGGCGCGAGAACCCGAAGCACCGCAGTTCCATTATACCCTGGGCGTGCTGCTTGGCTCGCAGGGCGATCACCGCGCTGCCATCGTCGAGTTTGAGCGCGAAATCGAACATAATCCGGCATTCGCAGAAACCTATAACAGCCTCGCCACAGCTTACACCCGACTGGGTGAAACGGACCGCGCCATTGCGCCGCTGGAAAAATGCCTGGAATTGAATCCTCAACACGCTGGAGCGGCGCTCCAATTGGGACGCATCCTGTCTCAACAAGGGCGGCTCGACGAAGCGGAAAAGTACCTCCTATCAGCCATCGAGCATGGCCGCGAGCGTGCTGAAGCCTCGTTTGAGTTGGGTGTGGTCTACCGAAAGCTCGGCCGACTTGAACAAGCTGAAGCAGCCTTCCGACAGGCGCTGGCCGAGAATCCCCGCCATCTTGGCGCCATGTTAAATCTCGGTCAAACGCTCGTTCGCTTGAACCGACGGGAAGAAGGCGAACAGGTGTTAGAGCGACACAGCGAACTCGCCAGATGGTATGACCAACTGGAGCAAGCTACGAGCGCTAGCGCTCTGCGTGGAGCCACGGCGCACGATTTCCTTCACGTGGCGCGGCTGCGGCTGGAAGCACAACAGTATCAGGAGGCGATCACCGCATACAAACGCGCATTAGAACTGGACGCCCGATTTCTACCGGCAGCCCTTGGCCTGGCCGCCCTGTTCATAGACCTCCAACAACTGGACGAAGCGACCAAGTGGACCGTGCATGCGCTGAGGCTGGCACCTAATGATTCGACCGCGCATTTTCTTCTGGGCTTGATCCGCCTTGGCAAAGGGCAATATGAACAGGCGCAAGCAGCGCTCGATAAGTCCAGACAACTCGGCCCGTGGAATGCGCAAACCTTCTATCAACTCGGCAAAGCCTACCGGCAAGCCGGTCGGCTGGCCGACGCAGAGGCGGCGCTGCGCCACAGTTTGAGCCTTGATTCCAAGAACGCAAAAACCTATTTTCAGATGGGACTCGTTCAATATCAACGCGACCAACTCGCTCATGCGCGCCGGACGCTTGAACAAGGGCTCCGGCTTGCCCCAAACAACGCAGAGATGTTGATTGCAGCCGGGATCGTCGCATTCCGATTGAATGACCGCGCCGCTGCTGAACGCTTCTGGCAGGAAGCGCTGCGTCGCCAACGCGCTACCATCTTTGGTTCGCAGAACATGGAAAAGGCGCTTCAGCCGTTCACCTCACTGGCCCACGTTGAACCGGCTCTGAGTGCCTATCGTCAACTGGCTCGACTCGAACCTTAGCGCCTCTCTGATACCAATTGCATCTGATGAACGCGCCTGCGGCAGTTGCCTGGGTCTGCTTCTCATACTAGAGCAGTTTGCGAATGAGTTCACCCTGAGAGCACACGCTTCCGGCGTGCATTCGCCCGCACGATGTGCGGCCTCCAGGTAAGGGCAATTGGAAATCGCTCCAATTGTGAAGGGAAAGATCGGAGCGTTGGCGCGCGGCCAGATTGAGCAAGCCATGGAGAAAAAAGCTATGCTTCAGCTTCCAGGTTCAAAGACTCCAGACCAAAATAAGCGTGAGCGGTCAAGGCGTCGCCAGCGACCAGCACCAGCGCGAACTAAATCGCAGGGCTAGCTGCCTCGAAAAGGTCGTCAATGGGTAAAAATTTTTCTTGACGAAGAAAAAAAAGCAGTAACATCCTTTTCGCGTAATTTTTTTCAAGGAATCGCCCATGAGCTCCGCGCTCACCATGAACGATGGAAATACAATCTTTCGTGAGGTCCGTGTGTTCGTGGGCTATTTTCAAGGGAGGTCAAGCTATGAAAAGGTTTTTGCTATTGCTCGCCATAACTATTTCGGTGGTTTGCATAGGCCACCAATATAGGGAACTACCAA